>NZ_JCAFYN010000037.1:0-38439 GCF_059374735.1 Enterococcus sp. GPZ-007
ACAGGATAAAGATATATGAAAATTAAGTAAATTTGATTGATACTCGCTGATTATTTAGAGGAAAACTAGAGTCGTGTATTTATACAAAGCTGCATATACATAGAAATTCTCCAACAGAAAAGATTCTATTCGTGAAGGTTTGCTGATATGATGAAGGTAGTATTTATATGAGGGGCTAAAACGATATGAACGATCAGCAAAAAGAAGCGCTGGAACAAATGGAGACGCAATTCCAAACGATGGGCGTCACGCCAATTCAAGCATTATATAAATTGGACTACTCGGATAAACTAAGCAAAGAAGAATTTGAAATGGTCACAAAAGTATTCGTTAATAAATTCTTGTTTTCGGAGAACTGATTATGGCGAAGTATCGTAAGCTGAGTGTGTTGCTTTCGTAAAAGAAACAATGGTAGGGACAGTATAACTACCTGAAAAAGGAGCAAAGAATGAAGTGATTTCGTTCATTCTTTGCTCCTTTACTATGTTCATTATCTCTCTGGATAGATATTCGCTTCAATTTCTTCTCGTTGATCGGCCAAGAATGGCGGCAACGCAAAGCTTTCTCCCAAGCTTTCCAATGGTTCATCAATTGTAAAACCAGGAGACAGTGTAGCGAACTCCATTCGATTCCCACCGGGCTCGCGAATATAAAGGCTCTTAAAGTACTCACGCGAAACTATCTTTTCTATGTGCCAGCCTTGTTTCTCAGCTCGTTGATACAGTGCTTCTAACGCAGCATCATCAACAACCGCAAAGGCGATATGATCTGCGCTGCCTCGTCCCATATGACTTAGCTTATCCGATTCAGTCGGTAAGATCTCGAGAAAATCGGTAGGGTTTAGTTGAATTCGTTGATTGACCGTTGTCCAGCCAAGAAAAGTTTCAAAAAAATCGCTCGTCGCTTGAGGATCGCTGACGTGGATCTGACTAGAATTCAATCCTAGAATCTGTTTATCCGCGGGGACCTCATTTTTTACTTGGTGATCCGAAGCCAATGGTGGCAAATCCGTCTCAGTCAAAATGACTTCTACTTCATCTGGATCGGAAAACCGGATTTGTCGATCACTCACGGTATAGTCGATCTGATAGCTGTCCAATCGATCTCGCCAATAGCCTAAACTATTTTGCGGCAGCTTCAAGCCAATCGTTGAGATAAAGTTTCGGTTTTCATAACGATTCCCAAGATGCGGTACGACAAAAAAGGTCACGACACTGCCGGGCGCTCCTTGATAATCGCCGTAGTAGTAATGAAGCATCCGATGATTTTCTTGATTGACTGTATTCTTCACAAAACGCATCCCTAAAACTTCTGTATAAAAACGTACATTTTCATGACCATCTCTAGTCAATAATGAGATATGATGAAATGCTGCCATGGAAACACCTTCTTTTTTTGCTTACTTTTAATAAGTATAATGAAGAAAGCGATGTTATACAAGTTAAGTGACTTATCTAGCTCAAAACCTTGATCTAATCACGATGCTTGTCATTCGAGCTTGCCATTTTCGGGATGCTTTGGTATCTTGCTTGTAACTTATCTTTTCAACGATTAGGTTTGATTTAGGGGGATGAAGAGTTGCTTGGAGAAAAATTGAAAACACAACGAGTGTCGTTAGGACTGACCCAACAGGAAGTCGCCGACCATCTGCATGTCTCACGGCAGACGATTTCAAATTGGGAGGTAGGAAGAAACTTTCCAGACATTCCGATGATTATTTCGATCAGCGATTACTATCACATCTCCTTAGACGAATTGTTGAAGGGTGATGAACAATTAATGGAAAAAATGAAAAGAGATGCGGAACTGGTCAAACGAACCAAACGGAGGAAAATGTTTGACGCAGCATTTGTAGTGCTGTTGCTGCTGACGGTGATCTTTGCCTTTGTGATGAGTCGAATGCCCAATCTGGCAAACCAAAAACTATGGCCGATGCTGATTGTGGGCGTGGTGTTCATCTTCTCGATTGTACGCTTCTTTATGATCATACCGAAAGACGACAAAGTCCGTGGAAAATTTGCACCGATAATCGTTCCAAAATCCTTTGGTGTTGGTTGGGCGATCAATCCTTATCATCCGTTGGGGCTGGCGCTGTTGATCGGGATACTTATTGCGATCGAAGTGATGATATTTCTTGGGTGATAAATAAAGACTTTGCGAAGCTGCTTAAGAGTGAGTTCGCAAAGTCTTTTTTCTATTTCTACAAGAAACCCCAGAGTATAGGAGCATTGGCGATAAAAGTTCAATTCGTTCACGATGAACTGAGAGAAAATATCTAGCAGGATAAGCTATAATGAGATCAGAGAAAAAATTATAAGAAGGGAGTACTACCATATATGACGATGAACTTAATGCAAGATTATTTTCAGGTGCTTCAAGAAAGTATGGAATATGTAATCAATGAAGAACAGGCACCAATTCAACAATCCGCGCAAATGATGAGCGACAGTATTCAGCAAGAAAAGAAGATTTATTTCTTCGGCACAGGACATTCCTATATTATCGGACAGGAAGTCTTCGCTCGCGCTGGTGGCTATGCCGGATTTATCCCCATTTTGGAAAACGAACTAGGAATGAATCATGCCTTCAAGAGCACTATGATCGAGCGGACGACCGAATACGCGGATGTGCTGATGGAGCTGTATCCATTCAAAGAAGGCGACACGATCGTCATGACCTCAAATTCCGGTCGAAATGCACTGTTAGTTGAACTAGCGCAGCGCCTAAAAGAAATCGGTGTGAAAATCATCGCCCTCACTGCCCTAGAAGCCTCAAAGAATAGCACTAGTCGGCATAAAAGCGGTCTGCGACTATTCGAGTTGGCGGATGTCATTTTGGATAACCGCTCTGTCTATGGCGATGCTAGTATCCCTCATACAGAAGTAGTAAAAACCGGTCCAACATCGACTGTGATGAGCTGCTTCATTATTCAGTTAGTCGTTACCGCATTTGTGCAGATTGAAGTTGATCGTGGGATCGATGTTCCTGTGTTTAGAAGCAGTAATGTTGATGGCGGTGATGCGTATAATGAGAAGCTGTTTGATATTTATCGGTGAAGAAAAATGAATAAGTAAAACTGCGGAAGTTAAGATTTCTACTTAACTTCCGCAGTTTTTTATTAAAGAATGAACGCACACATGTTTATTCAGTTTTTATACAATAAATCTGTCGTAATTAATGAAAATAGTTATAATACGCAAAATCAAATTGCTGTCGCCCTCTTTTTTTGATAATATATTTTATATATAGATATTATAAATGTTATTTGATGTCAAATAGAAAATTCATATAAGGCGAAGCAAAATTTGCGAAAAGAGGCAGGTAAAATGAATAAGAAAATTGTCGTGCTTATCATGGTCACTACGGTAATTACTGCTTTAGTTATTTGCGGAGGAATGTACAGGGATGCTCAACGTAATAATCAAGTGGAAGCAGATAGGGTCGCCCAGCAAAAACTAGATGAACGAATTGAGAAAGAAAAAGAAACGCTACAAACTGCGGAAGCAGCAGTTAATACAGCTTATGAAACCCGATCGGACAAAGATATTGATACGGCCAATGAAGCCATCAAAAAGCTAACTGAGAATCAAAAAGCCGAAAAAACAAAACTGACCGATAAAATGACAAAATTAGCCGACTTTCTCAAACAAATTTCAGCTGTAGATAAAGCAATAAAGAAGGCTGAAGAATCGAGAACCGATGCCGATATTAAAGCTGCGCAGGATCTGATTGATAAAGAAACCGATCCGTATCTTAAAGACGATAAAAAGGCAGCACAAAAAAGATTAGACGATTTGAAAACACAAATCGCCAATGAACTTGCCCAGCAACAATTAGAAGCCGAGGCGCAGGAAAAAATAGAGCCAACAGAAGAACCAATCCAGCCGTCGGAAGAACAACCAAATACCCAAGAAATCCAGCCGGAGCAACAAACTCCAGCGCCTGCACAACCAACCTATAGCGAACAACCGCAGCCAAGCTATCAACAACCAGTCCAGCCAGATCCTGTGCAACCGGCACCGATTCAACCAGAGACATCCAATCCTGAACCAGTGCCCAGCCAGTCATCTGACGATGGAGGAAATACGCAACCATCAGAATCAGCATCCGAAGTCGGAAATGCTGATGCAAAAGAACTAGGATCGGAGCAATCAGGAAAGGATGTTAGTGATTAGCAAGGACTAAAAGTTGGAATCTAGTTTAAAGGTAAACGAAAAGTACTAAAGCCGTTGGGATTTTGGCCTTAGTACTTTTTGCTTTTATGGGAGTTTTTTTACTCATTCTGTGTTTATCAGTGAACAGTATTCAAGCAGACAGCGATAGCACAAAAAGCAAGTCGATTAGCTTTTTATAAATCTCAATTCTGTTCAATTGATTGGTATATAAATATCGGTAAAACTCTTATCCCTGTAATTTTTAGGGGGCTCAGTTACGAACAGTTCAAACGGCACTGCATCGCGGGCTTTCTGATCGTCTTTGAACAGCCATTCTTGATACATATAATCCCAAGCATCGCCATACTCTTTTGCGGATAGTTCAAAATGTCCAACACCAAATTTTCCTGAAATACTAGACAAGCAGATATTGCCGGTTTCTTGGACGTTTCGATCTTTCGGAATCGTCATGGCGACACTGGTGCGTAAATTTTTATCATCGGTAATAAATGGGTTGTCATCGTAAATAGTCAATACTTTGGTCTCATTTTCGAGGATGAGATCATTTTTTGTTGCGAATTCAAATAGCTCGTTGAACAGCTTGCGGCTTTGCTTTCTAAATGCTGCATAGCTTCCTCTGAAACGGATATAGATGATTTTCAAGTCTTCCAGCTTTTCTGTTGTGATGCTTTTAGGTTCGATCATTTTTGTGTCCCCCTTTTGGAATAACTCCATTATTCCATGTTTCTATTTGGAACTCTTGTCATTTCTTGCTGTTTCCGATACTTCGAGGGGCTGACGCCGAAATGTTTTTTGAAGGCTCTGCTGAAGGAACTTGCATCATTGTAGCCGTAGCTTAAAGCAATGTCGGTTAATGAAATCGAAGAGGACACACGTAGGAAAATGGCTGCGCGTTCCAACTTGAATCGGGTCACGAATTCTTTCAGTGTCTCGGACGAATATTTTTTAAAGATTCGGTGGAAATGAAACTCTGAAAAGTGCGCATTTTCTGCTAGATCACTTAGCGAGATTGGTTCTGCAAGATGCTGTTCAATGTAATCTTCTGTTTTATTGATTAACCGTTTATAGCTTTGTTCTGTTGAATCCTCCACGTCATCAGCCTCCAAGAACATTTCTTTATTCAATTATAAAAGACCCGCTTCCTTTTTTGAATAATATCCAGTGAAAACTGAGCACGTAATTTTACTTACAAATAGTAAGGTGATAAGGTGGGATTAATCATAAAGATTCGTTGATTCGAAAAGGAGGTTTTTCCCATGACAGTAATTATTCCCACATTTCAAATAAGCGCCACCGCGCACATTGGACGAGTGGCTTTGAAGGTAGCTAATTTAGAAAAAAAGACCCGCTTTTACCAAGAAATAATTGGTTTACAGGTCTTAGAACAAAACGCAACCCAAAGTACGCTAGGCGTTGACGATACGGTATTACTCGAATTACAGAAGGTACAAAACCCTTTGCCTGTAACACCTAAAACCGGTTTGTATCATGTCGCCTTTTTATTGCCTAGTCGAAAAGATTTAGGCAATGCCCTGCGTCACTATTTAACAGTAAAGGCGCCAGTGATCGGTGCGAGTGATCACGGTTATAGTGAAGCCCTTTATTTAAATGATCCAGAAGGTAATGGGATCGAAGTGTATCGCGACAAGCCGCAAAGTGAATGGGATATTCGTGCAGATGGTGAGATTGTTGGTGTGACGCTTGAGATGGATGCAGAAGGTGTCCTCGCTGCTAGTGATGGCACGTGGGACGGATTTCCGAAAGAAACGATTGTCGGTCACGTTCACCTAAAGGTAGCGGATTTGATGCAAACGGAAAACTATTTTACCGAAGTTTTAGGATTGTCCTTAAAAAATAATTTCGGCAATCAAGCCAAATTCTTTGCTACGGGAGATTACCATCACCATATCGGGTCCAATATCTGGTTAGGGAAAAATGTTCCGGTGATGACCAAAAACGACTTGGGCTTAGACTATTTCAGTTTCCTAGTACCCAATCAAGCCGAGCTGGATCGTTTAGAAAAGCATTGGAAAAATCGGATTGATTACACCAAAGATGAGAGCGGCAGTTTGACAGTGGTTGATCCAAATGGAATTACGATAAAGTTTGAAAAATAGAATAAGAGTTAAAGCAGAAATAGCAAGCTAGATACTGAAAAATCAGTGTCCAACTTGCTATTTTTGGTTCTATAATATTTTGTGTTGATGGAAAATCGAAGCCGATTTTCTACCAACACTTTTTTCTTGTCATCCAATCAAAAAGGAGCTACCGTTTGATAGAATTTAGTCGCCTAAAACCAACTCAATCAAAAGGAGCCCCTCAATGGATTATCATACTAGAAAACTACTTGGATTAACAGACATACACTTACATTTCGATGATGATTGGCTGGAAGAAAGAAACTATAAAGGCATCCAAGCCCAAGTGATCACAGGAAAACTAGTGACTTCACCTAGCCGATGTGAAAACTGCGGTTCTGCAGAGATTATTCACAATGGGTCGTATACAACCCATTCTCAGATGCTGAAAGTCAAAGAAAAGCTGACTATTTTAGAACTAAAGCGTAGCCGTTTCTTGTGTCACGCTTGCGGAACAACTTTTTCTGCTCAAACAGACTTAGTCGATGACCATCATCATCTAACGAAAGAACTGAAACAGGTGATCCTCATGGAATTATTTGAGAACCAATCACGAAAATTGATCGCAAAGAAGTACTTTGTTTCTGATGGAACGATCACGCGTATCTTACGCGAAGTGACCAAGGATTATCAACCGAATAAAAAATATCTGCCCTCTGTTTTATGCATGGACGAGTTTAAATCCATGAAATCCGTCGCTGGAGCCATGAGTTTTATTTGTGTGGATGGGACGACCAATAAGTTGTTCACGATCCTTGAAGATCGCCGATTATTCAAACTCACACAATATTTCATGCGGTTTCCAAGGAAGGCGCGATTGAACGTCAAGTACCTTGTGATGGATATGAACGCTAGCTATAATCAGCTCCTAAAAAAAGTATTTCCCAATGCCGAAATAGTGACAGATCGCTTTCATATCGTCCAACATATCAATCGCAGCTTTAACCAATTACGTGTTCAGATCATGAATCGTTTTCGCACATCCAACTCCGAAGATCAGAAGAAATACCGCCGGCTCAAACGATACTGGAAACTATTGCTTAAGGATTCAGACAAACTGGAACCGCTCAAACGGCATTACCATCGGCTTTTCAAAAAAGAAATCAGCCAAACAGAGATCATCGATGAACTCCTAAGCTACAACGAAGAATTACGAAAGGCGTATAAATTTGTCCAACTTTTACGCTATTACTTTACGAAGCGGGATAACACAGGCTTTCGTCATACGTTAAAAACGATGGACCCTAGTCTTCCCCAAGCATTTAAAAAGAAGTTCAAGGTCTTTCAACGCTATCAGGCAGGGATTACGAATGCCTTCAAGGTCAAGCTTTCCAATGGTGTCACAGAGGGCTTGAACAATAAAATCAAGCTGATCAAACGGATCGCCTTTGGCTACCGTAATTTCTATAACTTTCGCGCACGGATTTACTTACAACAAGGGTTGATCTTTGAAAACTAAAAAAAGTATGCGGCGCACAAAACGCGCCGCATACGGGACTAATTTTTATTCAGATTTGTATCCACCAACACGATTTGACGAAGAGCCCTATTTTTATTATTCTTATTTCGATAACGGTCGGCCACGTCTGTTTTGAACATTACGTACACTTTGTTTGCCCGTTACTTTGCTTTTTGATTGTTGTTGTGAATGTTCGAAGGCTCTCTTTTTCTTCTCATGAAGAAGTTCCTCTAGCTTAACCTTTGGCTTTGTCATCATTGCTCCCCCTTTCAGCAAAAATCGCAGTTAGCAGCCAGCAATTAATTTCATCCGCATGTGAACCAAATCCTTTCATTCGTACTATCTTTAGTATAAAGGAGAGATTCAAAGACGGAGGAGCATACTTTTGTATAAAAAAAGAAAGAGCCCGAATAAGCTCTTTCTTAACATTGTTTTTTCATCGTGCGAATGATGCGTTGGATACTTTTGATATCCAAATAATAGCTGCCAGCGAGCTCACGAGTACTATTTCCCATCTGATATTCCTGATAGATTTGTTGATTTCTTCGTTTAAGCATCTCTTTACTAGCAGTCTTGCTGCCCCAAGGCAAACGTTCCGTTGACCTCTTAGGGATATAAAGGATTGTACCATTAACATATTTTTGGATCTCTTTTACGATTTCCTTTGGTAGAAGTTCGAATGCATTCTGATAAGCCATCTTTTACCCTCCTAATAAAGTAGAATTTAGGATTCAGCAAAAGCTCTTCAAGCATTCCTGCCAAGCTTTTGCTAGGCTTTAATAATAATTACTCCCATTGTAATGCTCCTTTCGGGTACTAGGATTAGTATAGCATATTGATATTGCAAGCAGTGACTGAATTCAGTTTGTTTCTTTTAAAGACAGCATCGCAGTTGATGATGGTTATTCTGGGAGGATCCCTGTTGATATTTCAAAAGCACGTAGTCCAAAACGGCACGCTATATTCTCTTCAGTAATTCGAGTTTGTTCTTGAATTTGAAAATTTTTTTCTATTCAAGGAATGAAGTTCAAGTCACAAAATTTGATATAATAAAGCTGACAGTATACACAATTGTCTAGTAAAAAAAGGGAAATGTTAATAAAATCTATTTGAAACCCAGTGAGTTCAGTTGAACGATATATTTTAGAGAAAAATAGTGTTGTTGATTATCCAAGCCAAATGCTGTTTTATCGATTTCCTGTCGACCTACCTATAGAGTAAAGAAAGAGTAACTAGTTTATTTGAACAGCCCGTGAATATTGATTGATGAATCAAGAGAAATGATCAGCATTTAATAAGGAGAATAGTATAGATGAGCAAAAAGAATCAAGAAAAAAACGACTTAGATTTTATTAGATTATTTCACACTACCTTTAAAGAGTTCGAAAAAATTAGTAGTTCAATAAATTTTCTTCCTGATGAAGAAGGATATATCGGGGAGGATGAGCGAACCAATTTGAAAATTAAGCTTATGCTTTTAAGAAAATATATTACCAATGGCGAGACAGTTCAGTTAAAATCAATCGTTGAAAAACTAAAAAATTTGTTGCCACAAAAAACTAAAGAAATCGATCGCATTTATGATAATTTTAAAGCTAAGTCTAGCGAGCCAATGATTCATATAAATGCTAGAGGAGAAGAGCAGGATATTAGGGATGTTTTTCAAGATATGACTTATGGCTATTTCCTACATGCAGACTTTGATCGGGTTGATAGATTGAGAAATACAGATGAAAATTTACTTTGGGAAATGATTAAAAAATATGTTAGTGAAATTGAAGAAGCTATTATCGATATTGACGGGCTAATTGTTCGGGAAATTCCAAATGTTGAACCAATCCCTACAAGTTTTGCTAGTGAGCCTGTAGTAAGATATGCAGACGTAAAGGATAATGAGAAAGGAAAACTACAAGGACGATGGAGGAATCTTATCGCTCAACCGATGTCGGATGATTACATGTTAGAGGGGTTTGAAGGAATGAATCCAGAAGATATGGTCTGTTGGCTGATGGGAAGCGCATTTTTAACGAAATTAAATGAATCGAGCACACCTTCACCAGATGAAATGAGAGCAGTTGTACTTGAAGATACAATCAGTGATTGGGGAGATTTTTCAGGTATTCAAAAAGAAATTCAGTCTTTGGGAGAATACGGATTGTCTACCAGAGTTGATTACAACAATGATGGAAATGTGGCATGGTTAAAGGTATTTCCAGACGTCAGAGAGGGCTTTGTAGTATCAGTTTCACAACAAGTCAATGTTTATTATATTACTCTGGTTAGAGATGATTACGGGCGTGGAGATTGGAAAGTGTTTGCCTTTGGAGGGAAGGTCACAAATCCTTTTAAGATTGACTAATTGGAACAAAAGGATGTTGTAGAAAAAAGTGTATGTTAGTAAATTTTTTAGAATCAAAAGATTTAAGAGAGATCATGACTGATAGTCGAGGTTATGCAAAAGTATAGATATAACCTTTGCATAGTGCTGATGAAAACGTTTGTAGGTTTGACTAGAAAGCAAACTTATGTCTCGCAGGGATAGTAAGTATACAGAAGGTGAAAGAAGCTATTTGCTAATAGTACACTATTCTTACCCACAGTAGCAACATGTATTCACAGTCATTTTAATCAAATTTTTTGTTCTTATGATGAATATGAAAAAACTTAAGTTTTACTTAGAATAATGTATGCTCAATAAAAAACTCGTGTTATACTTTTTCTGAGTTGACCAGTTTTCATATTATTTTGAAAGGAGCTAGTTATGAATTGTGGGAAAGTATTCAAAAAAGTATATAATGAAAATTTTATTTTTCAATTAGTTCCTTATAATTATGAAAATGATAACTATTCAGAGCTAATAAAGAATCAGAAAAATGATGGGTTTAGACAAGTTCTATTTAACTCAGAATTGATGTTGAGAATAGTTAAATCGATCTATGATTATGAATACTTATATTTGTCCCAAGTAAAAATGAGTATTGATACAGATGAAAGCATACAAGAAGAAATTAGTAACTTGGCACTAGAGTCTCGTTCAAAAAGGGAGATGCTTTTTAAAATAGCAGACGCACTTGAATGGTATTCTGATAAGGAGTCAATTGATATTTGTGAAATCCATTTTTATAATAAAAATACTTCTAAAAGAAGTATTTTAAAAAATAATGGGATTATTTTGGGTAATGATATCCATCAATTATTCGAGCAATTCCTATCTCTTCAATTGGAGAGGTATTTTGATGAAGAGTGATATTAAAAAGCAAATAGAACAGTTAGTAATAGTAATTATCTCCGGTGTTTTGGCATATTTTTTTCCTTTAGCAACAAAGTTTATAAACATTAAATCGGATACAATTTTGGCAGGGTTTGATATTGCCATTTTTAATACGTTCTTAAATGTTTTGTGGCTTGGTGTGCAATATCATCTACAAAAGAAAATGATGAAAATAGAAATGTCAATAAAATCAATTGAACAAGAATCAAGTGAACTACATCTGACTAATGAGAGTGTAGGCGAAACTATTGATATTGTAGCTAGTATAATTGTTAAAGGGAAGAAGCGGAGTTGCAAGGAAAAGTTACTATTGAAATGCCCAGATTCTTATATTTTGCAAATCAATAAAAAATATCCATATATAACGGAGAAAAAAACCTCTGAAATATATGAGATAGATTTGAATAAAATGTTGGAAAAAAGTCCAGAAATTGATTTGGATGTTACTAGACAGGTCTATTTTTCTCTATCATTGGAGGATTACAACAAAGGTGATATAGATTCACTGAAGTTTGAAAAAGAGAAAAATTGGGGTTGGTTAAATATTGAAAGTAAAAAAATTAAATTAGCTCAAAAATAGAGTGATGGGGGAAGAAGATGGCTTATTCAAGGTGGATAGATAATACAAACGCATCCCTAGATGCATTAATAAATAAGTTGATGATGAATGTGAAATCAAAAACTGGGATAATTGATCCCTTTGACAATAGTCCTCTTTTGGTAAGTGTCGAAAAAGTTTTTAAAGATAGTAATCAAACTTTTGAAATTAATGGGAAAACAGTTGTTTATAATTATTTTGTTTATCAGAATGAATACTTAAAAAAGTATGAGCAAAACAATCCTTTAAGAGAAAAAAGAGTAGGAGAATATTCTGCTGATGTTATTATTTTCAGTTACAATAAAAGAAATTATTATATTGTAGATAAAGGGTATAATAATACTACTCTCGGCAAATTGAGAGAGATGGTTGGATATTCAGGAAAACTTGAAATTTCTGAACAGAGAATTCATGGTATTAAGACGGACTTGTTTATATGGATGATCCATCATTTACTTGATAATCCCAATGATTTTTTTGATGAGTCATGCACCACGAAAGTAGAGAGTGTGATTGGTTTTAAAGGAGCAACTGAGGATAAACTGGCTGAGATATCTGGTTCTGGAGAGAAAATAATGAAAATGCTCACAACTCTACTGTTTCTTTTTGAAAATCAGAATATTTCGAAAGTCGAAACAACTATTTTAAGAAAAAACGAGCATTTCAAGTTGACGTTAGGCGAAAATAGTCTGGTTGATATAGATTTCAATTCTTACGAAGGGGATGATTTCTTTGGGCTTAAGGAGGAATTTATTTCAAGAATCGCTATAAAGGTCTTTATTGATGTTGTGCCTTCAATTATTTCTTTTTTTTCAGATGAATTGGATTCAAAAAAATGGTCTGAAAAAAAGGAAGCAGCTTTTTTTAAAAATGTCGGTAAAGAATTGTCTAAAAAAATTAACGAGAGATTGCGGATTAAGAGTAAAAATCCTTAAAAGATATAGTTTGATTGTTTCGAATTGATTTGAAGCATATCAAAAAAAATTTAATCGTTGGATAGTTAAAATGTTGAAACCCTGCTAAGAAAAATCTTGGCAGGGTTTCTGGCAGGATACTATTCATTTTTTAGTTTTTCTTGTCCGTTTCACATTCAAAAAAATCTGTAAATAGACTTTCTCAATTCAAACTTTATTCCCACTCCACCGTAGCTGGTGGCTTAGACGTAATATCATACACAATCCGATTCACATGTGCGACTTCATTCACGATCCGAACGGAAATCTTTTGCAAGACATCCCATGGGATACGAGCGAAGTCTGCGGTCATACCATCGATTGAGGTAACCGCGCGGATACCGACTGTGTAGTCGTAGGTACGGCCGTCGCCCATTACACCGACTGAGCGGATGCCTGGTAGGACAGTGAAGTATTGCCAGATGTCGCGGTCAAGACCTGCGTTGGCGATTTCTTCACGCAGGATTGCGTCTGATTCGCGGACGATTTCTAGTTTTTCTTCAGTGATTTCACCAAGGACGCGGATACCTAAACCTGGTCCTGGGAATGGTTGGCGCCATACGATTGAGTCTGGCATGCCAAGCTGTGTTCCTAATTCGCGGACTTCGTCTTTGAATAGGGTATTTAGTGGTTCAATCAATTCGAACTGCATATCTTCTGGTAATCCACCTACGTTATGGTGAGATTTGATTGTTTGAGCTGTTTCGGTACCAGATTCGATCACGTCGGTATAAAGCGTTCCTTGGGCTAAGAAGGAAATACCTTCTTGACCAGCAAGTTTCGTTGCTTCATCGTCGAATAGATAAACGAATTCGTTTCCGATGATTTTGCGTTTTTTCTCTGGATCAGAAACGCCAGCTAATTTGTCTAGGAAACGGTCTTTGGCATCGACTTTGATGATGTTCAAGCCGAATTTTCCACCAAGTGCTTCCATAACTTGTTCGCCTTCGTTTTTACGTAATAGACCGTGGTCTACGAAGATCGATGTTAATTGATCACCGATAGCTTTTTGTAAAAGCACACCTACGACAGAGGAGTCCACGCCGCCTGATAGGCCAAGTAGGACTTTTTTGTCGCCAACTTGTTCACGGATTTTTGCGATTTGCATGTCGATGAAGTTGCTCATCGTCCAGTCGCCTTTACATTGACAAACATCTAGGGCAAAGTGACGTAATAGTTCGTTGCCGTATTCTGAATGACGCACTTCTGCGTGGAATTGAATCCCATAGATATTGCGTTCGGTATTTTGGATCGCTGCGATTGGGCAGTCTTTGCTGGTACCGACTTTTTCAAAGCCTTCAGGAACCTTCGTCACTAAATCGCCATGACTCATCAAGACTGTTTGTTCTTTTGGTGTTCCTTCAAATAATACCGCATGATCAGAAAGGACTTCTAAGGTTGCTTGTCCGTATTCACGGTTTTTTGCGGGTTCAACTTTTCCGCCTAGGTTATATGTGATCAGCTGCATGCCGTAGCAGATACCTAAGATGGGAATACCTAATTCAAAGATTTTTGGATCGATGGAGAAGGCTCCTTCGTCATAGACACTGTTTGGACCACCTGATAGGATGATCCCTTTTGGATTCATGGCTTTGACTTCTTCAGCAGTGATGCGGTGGCTCATAAGTTCTGAGAAGACACCGAATTCACGGATACGACGAGTGATTAATTGGTTGTACTGACTACCGTAGTCGAGTACGATGATTTTTTCTACGTTTGTCATTTCGGCAGAAACGTTTGTCACAATTATTACCCCTTTTCAAGTTTTATTATAAAAGAAAGCGAGCTTTCTTTATAAGCTAGTATTTACGCAAATAGATCTCATCAATGATATGATGCTTTGCCTTGTGCAAGATAATATCAGCTCGACCTCTCGTTGGCAAGATATACTCTTCCAAATTCTTCAAGTTCACATTTTTCCAGACATCTTCCGCCATGGCGATGGCTTCTTTGCGATCTCCGATAGCATAGTCATAATAGTAGTTATCCGGATCTTTAAAGGCCGTGTCCAGCAAGGATTCGAAACGCTCGATATACCAGCGCTCCACCATTTTCGGATCAGCGTCGACATAGATCGACAGGTCGAAAAAGTCGCTGACGTAGATTTGCTGATTGGCTGGCAGCTGCAAGGTATTAATGCCTTCCACGATCAGAATATCTGGTGAATCGATCGTTTCATATTCACCTTCTACGATATCGTACACATCATGGGAATATTTGGGAATTGGAATATTTTCTTTGCCTGATTTCACTTCATTTAAGACATCAATCAGATTCTCCATATCATAGCTCTCGGGAAATCCTTTGCGATCCATGATCCCACGTTCTTCTAAGACAGCATTTGGATATAAAAAACCGTCAGTGGTGATCAATTGGACTGTTTGATGTTTGAATAGGCGGTCTAATAAGGTCTGCAATAAACGAGCGGTAGTACTTTTTCCGACAGCCACACTTCCAGCGATCCCGATAATAAACGGCGGCATCTTCACATAACGGTGGAGAAACAACCCTTTGCTTAACGTAAGCGACTCAAAATCCTTCATATAAAGATGGATCAGGTGACACAAGGGTACATAAACGTCGGCCACATCCTTCATTGAGATTTGGTCGTTCAAGCTTTTAATGTTATCAAGCTCCGCTTGCGTCAACGGTGTGTTTCCCGGTGTGTAGAAATCCTGCCACTGATCGCGGGCAATCCGGAAATAGTTCCCTCTTTCGTTCATAAGAACCTCCTTATTCATACTAAAGTAATCATTTTTCAAAATCGAAAAATGAGTCCTATTTTCATGCCGTATACCATTCAACTAAGTGTGTCACAAATATACTGATGTAATAACTAAAATGAACGCCAAACAGAATAAACTGCGAAAAGTTGAACTGGCATCCTTATTCATACTACTATCTTCACGCTACATTCCAGTCATTTTTTAGGTAAAAAGCTGAACTGGCAACTGCGCTTATTCTACCATAAATTCGGCGGTAGAAATTGCTCTGCTTCTAAGAAATCCGAATAATTTCCTGACACAAAACGTTATAAGCCATTTTAGCCGAAAAAAAGCGGAAAAAGCTATCATAATGGTAGGAGTTTCATTGTTTTTTTAGTTGCGGGGATGAAAACTAGCTAGATGTTAAGAATCATTAGAAAAAGTGTATGATAGAAGTAGCTATTTTCGAAAAGGCGGTGCGGTAATGAAGAAATTGGAAGAGATGACTTTGGAAGAATTATGGGAATTATTTCCGATTATTTTGAAGGAGCACAATAGGGACTATTTGAAATGGTACGAGGAAGAGAAGCGGAACTTAACAGAATTGTTCGCGGATTTTGATATTCAACGGATCAATCATATCGGTAGTACTTCAGTTGAAGGCTTGATTGCTAAGCCAATCGTGGATATTTTGCTGGAATTTCCTGACGGGTATGATATGGAAGGTGCTTCAACGAGGCTACAGCATGCCGGATGGATTGTGATGAACGATGATAGTGAAAATCAAACACTAGATTTAAACAAGGGTTATACACCGGAGGGCTTTGAGGAGAAGGTTTATCATCTGCATGTCCGTGCGTTAGATGATTGGGATGAGCTTTATTTCAGAGATTACATGCGTGAGTACCCAGAAGTTGCGCGGGAGTATGAAGCGCTGAAGCTGTCTTTGAAGGAAAAGTATGAACACGATCGTGATGCGTATACTGATGAAAAATCCGAATTCGTGCAGAAGTATAGTCAAAAAGCTCGTCAGGAATTTGGCTCGCGCTATTTGCCTAAATAAATTTCGTGTTTCGTGCTATGATAGAACCGATAAGAATTGCGAGGAGGACGAAGGTATGAAAGAGATCGTTTTATTTGGCGACAGTTTATTGTCTGGTGTGATGAATGGTGAGCCCAGCGATATTTTAGATAAGTATATCCTTGATGAGCTGACGGAAATGGGCTTTCCTGGGTATTCATTAGTTAAGTTGGGCAAACGTGGTGAGACTTCTGCGGATGGCTTGGCTCGAGTGGGTGAAGCCGTGGATGCGGAGGGGGACTTTGTGGTCATTTCCTTTGGTACCAATGATTCATTAAAGCATGCCGATTCACTAGAAGCATATGGTGAAAATCTAAAAGAGATTATTGAATCCTTTGACGCGTCAAAGGTCATTTTACTGACAACTGGCTATATCAATACGGATATCTATTCGAAGGGTGATAACGAGCGGCAACAGCTTTTTGCTCAGAAAGCGAAAATGGTGGCGGCAGAATCAGGTGTCAACGTGATTGATCTGTATCATCATATGACTGTCTATCCAAAACCAAATGAGTTCGTGCAAAAATTTGACGGCATCCATCCGTCAGACGAAGGTTATCATTTCTTAGGTGCTTTGATTGCACGGGATATCAAAGAAATTTTACTAGCAGAAGGGTAAGAACATGGCAAATCATTATTATTCAGAAAATCCTGAGACAGCACACGATCTACATCAATGGTCGTTTGAATTAGCAGGGAAGAATTTTCAATTCGTGACCGATAGCGGCGTCTTTTCTCGGGATACGGTCGATTACGGTTCCCGGGTATTGATCGAGCATTTCGATGCAGAGAATTTACCAGAAGGGACTTTGTTAGATGTTGGCTGTGGCTATGGTCCGATCGGTATGGCGTTGGCTTATCAAACCGACCATCCAGTTGAAATGATCGATGTAAACAATCGTGCGGTAGAATTAGCGCAAGGCAATGCCAAGCGCAACGGCATCGAAGCTGATATCCACCAATCGAATATTTACGAAACCTTGCATCAGGTAGAATACGCAGCGATCATCAGCAATCCACCGATCCGTGCCGGCAAAAAAGTCGTTCATCAAATCTTGAGCGATGCGGAGCCTTTATTGAAGGTCGGCGGCACGTTGACGATCGTGATTCAAAAGAAACAAGGTGCACCGAGCGCGAAAAATAAGATGGAAGAAGTCTTCGGCAACGCTGAGATCGTGGCAAAGGACAAAGGCTATTACATTATTCGCAGTGTAAAGGAATAGAAATCATCCCGTTCGTTCAATTTTTGAATGCGCGGGATTTTTTTGCGTTTTGGGAAAAGGCTTGCAAGTCGAACCAAATAAAGGGTACAATCACATTGACTCATGTTTTTCACAAATGTGACTGGAGGGTAAGTCTATGCAAAAAGAAGAAGATAAATTACTGGTACGCATCGCTGAAATGTATTACCAAGAAGATAAAAATCAAAGCCAGATTTCGAAGGAATTAAATATTCATCGCAGTACGATTAGCCGCTTGTTGAAACGTTCCCGTAACGAAGGAATCGTCAATATTTCCATTAATTATGACAAAGCCGGAACCTACAGCATCGAAAAAGAGCTGCAGGAAAAATTCGACTTGGAAAAAGCGATCATTGTACAAGCGGGTGCTGATCTAAGTCGGACACAAAAGGATAAATTATTGGCACAAGGTGTCGGCGAATACCTTACCGAGATTATCAAAAACGACATGATTTTTGGTTTTTCGTGGGGGGAAACAATGTCCGCGATTCCGGAAGGGCTGACCAATTATGATGTGGAAAATATTTTATGTGTGCCGATGATTGGCGGACCATCCGGCCGTTTGATCAGTGATTATCACGTCAACACGATTACCTATGAAGCTTCGAAAAAGCTGAAGGGTCGTGCGTTATTGATTGATTCACCAGCTTTTCCTGAAACCGTCGCTTTAAAGAAAGCCTTGATGGAAAATGAATTCAATCAAGAGCTGATCGATTATTGGCGCAAGATCGACATTGCCATCTTAGGAATCGGTTCGCCGACCTTGAAAGCGAGCGAGAGCTGGAAACAGTTCTATGGCGAAGATGTCTTGGCTTATTTAGAAGGCAAAAAAGTCGTTGGTGACGTCGTTTCTCGTTTTTATAATATCGAAGGCGAACACATCGATAATACTTTGGATGATCGTTTAATCGGGATCGATATTGCCGATTTAAAACGTGCACCTTATCGAATCGGGGTGGCTGAGGCGGTTGATAAAGCCGATGCGATCGCGAGCGCCTTAAAAGGGCGCTATATCAATGTGCTAGTCACGACAGAAGAAACCGCACGAGAAGTGTTGAAAAGATAGGCTTGGCCTATCTTTTTCTATCTAAGGAGGGAGCCATGCAAGTTATTCGATTGCTTCAAACAACCTTGATTTTATTGAGCCGCAAGCAAGTAACCGCAAGAGAATTGGCGGAGCGATTTCAAGTTTCGGTTCGGACAATCTATCGCGACGTAGATGCGCTGAGTTTGGCGGGGATTCCTGTTTATGCCAACAAAGGACGTAATGGCGGGATTTTTCTCGATGATTCTTATCATGTTAGTAATGCCTTGATCGAAAAAGAAGAGCAGGATGATCTATTTTTAGCGCTGCATTTATTGCAATCGGTAGGCTTGGCGGATACAGAAGAGCTGCTGAAAAAAATGGGGACGGTCTATGATTGGAGCGAGTGGCTGGAGGTCGATCTGAGTCAGACGGAGATCACTAGCCAGACTTTTGAGCATATCAAAGAAGCGTTATTCAATCACTGCGAGATCGATTGTGTCTATCATACCGAATATGGTCAGACCCGATTGCTATCACTGGCACCGAAACGCATATTGTACAAGTATCAGACCTGGTATTTGCTGGCTTGGGAATTGACCAAAAAAGAATGGTCCCTATTTCCTCTCAAACAAATCAGAAATGTTGTTTTAAAAAAGCCGATCGACTATCCATTTCCAGAAGAGGTATTGGTGTTTCCGCAGCTATCCGTTCATTTGCGTTTTAGCAAGCGGATCGCCTATAAAAAATATGCGGAGTTCGCAGATTTTGATTGGACGGACAATCCCGATAGCAGTTTTGAAGCCACACTGACCTTTGCGGAATTTGACGATCTGTATCGTTTCTTGATTCCATTGGGAAAAAATGTGGAGATTCTTGGACCGGATTGGATTCGTGAGAAGGTCTTGAATTACGTAGCGGCTTTTTACCAGAATCATTTTTAAATATGACATGTTTTGGCACGTTGGTTCGTTACAATTAAGAAAAATGAATGTCAGGAATGATATTCGTAGGCAACTAAACTTATTTTTATAAACGAGGGGGAAAATACTATGAAATTCGAACAAATCGTCAAACCTGATCAATGGATTCTTTCACAAAAATTTACGGTGAAAGTTGAGGAGATTCCGCAAGTCATTGGACCGACCTTTATGAAACTAGGAGGGTTTATTCAGGAACAGGGCAGCCAAATTCTTAGTACGCCATTCGTCTCGTATAAGAATATGGATGAGAATGGCGGGCTAGACGAATCAGCGATCGAAATGGAAGTTGGCTTTCCAGTAGCGGAAGAAGTAAAGAATGCTGCGGATATTGACAGCAACAGCTATTTTCTTCCATCCTACAAAGCGTTATCTGGTTTGTATGTCGGGAAATACGATGAGATGACTGATCCGTATTTCGCCATGATGGATGAAATCAAACGAATCGGCGGGAAATTCAGCGGGATCTCTTATGAGTATTATCTCAGCGATGAAGAAATTCCTGAAGAACAACAAGAGACGATCATGGAATTGGTTTACGAATAAAAAATGAATAGTTGATTTGTCTGGACGAGTTGAATGACTCGTCTTTTTCTTATCTCTTTTTTGCACTTTTGTGATTTTGTTTTAAATTAATTGCAAAAAGTTATTGACAACGTTTTCTTTTCCCTTTACTATAAAGGTGCAACAAATGTTAAATTAAAATCACAAATGTTAAAAGGAGCGTTTGCAATGGATTGGTTAGATGTAGAAGGAAAGACAGTCATTGTTACAGGCGGCTCATCAGGTATTGGGGCAGCCATTGTCAAAGAGTTGTGTGAGTTAGGGATTAATGTGGTAAATGCAGATTTGCGCGAAGGAGCATATGTGCATGAGAATTTAGTTTTTAGTCAGACAGATGTTACTTCACCTGAATCGGTGGAACAGACAGTAGCAGCTGCTGTAGCGAAATTTCAAACGATTGATGCGGTGGTCAATAATGCCGGTATCAATATTCCAGCTTTACTAGTCGATGAAAAAATGGCGGAGGATGGAAAATTCCAGATCAATGAGTCGATTTTCAACAAAATGATCGACATCAATCAAAAGGGTGTCTATCTGATGGGACAAGCAGCTGGACGGGTGATGGTTGAACAGGGCCACGGCGTGATCATCAACATGTCATCGGAATGCGGACTAGAAGGTTCGGAAGGACAAAGTGTTTATGCGGCAACTAAGGCAGCAGTGAACAGCTTCACTCGTTCTTGGGCCAAGGAATTAGGTAAAAAAGGTGTCCGTGTTGTTGGTATCGCACCAGGAATTATGGAAGAAACTGGTTTACGCACGATTGAGTATGAAACAGCGCTGGCTTATACGCGTGGGATTACTGTTGAACAATTACGTGCAGGCTACACCAATACGAAGACGATTCCACTTGGGCGTGACGGCAAACTAAGTGAAGTCGCTGATCTCGTGGCGTACTTTGTATCTGGTCGTTCAAGCTATGTGGCTGGTGTGACCGTCAATGTGGCTGGTGGTAAGACTAGGGGGTAGAAGAAAATTATGAACAAAGTAGTTTTAGTGGCTCATGGCAGACTGGCTCATGAAATGAAGAATTCCGCCGAAATGATCTTCGGCGCATTGCCTGATTTTGAATCGGTGGAATTCTTGAAGGAAGAGGGTTTGGACACGATCCAAGAAAAAGTTTCTGCGGCAATGTGTGAGCAGGAGGCATCCTATCTGGTGTTGACCGATTTATTCTGCGGCACACCTTACAATGCTAGCTGTGCAGTAGCGATGAAGAATCCCGACCGCGAGATCGAAGTCGTGTCGGGAATGTCGTTACCGATCGTCTTAGAAGTTGCAAGTATGCTGGGTAGTAATTTGCAGGATATTGTGAATCATGCAACAAGTATTCCCTGCGACACAGTGAAAGCGTTTAAACAACAAATAATTGAAGAAGAGGAGGATTTCTAAGATGCAAATCAAATTATCACGAATCGATGATCGCCTGATCCATGGACAAGTTGCCACTGTTTGGGCGAAGGAAGCTGGGGCAAAACGGATCATCGTGGTCAGTAAAGAAGTCGCTAATGACGAGATTCGCAAAACATTGGTAAAACAGGCGGCACCGCCGGGCATCAAAGTGAACATCGTTGACCCGGAAAAAGCAGTGAAGGTCTACAACAATCCGAAATATGCGGATGAAACAGTCTTCTATCTATTTACTAATCCAATGGAAGTTTTGGAGCTGGTACAGCTGCAGGTGCCGATCAAATCGATCAACATCGGCGGGATGCAATTCAAAACGGGGCGGACACAGATCACCAAAGCCGTCTCAGTCGATCAGACAGAAGCGGATGCCTTTCGTAAGCTGGGAGCATCAGGTGTGGAACTGGACTTACGGGTAGTCGCGACTGATCCAAAGGGGAATTTTGAAGAGAAACTGAAGGAAGCAGGGTTTTAATTATCAATTAGGAGGACATAAAAATGGAATTATCAGTATTGCAAATTGTATTTATTTTTCTTTTTTCATGTGTATGCGGGATGGGCAGTGTGTTGGATGAGTTTCAGACGCATCGACCGTTGATCGCCTGTACGATGGTTGGTCTGATCTTGGGTGATGTGCAAACAGGAATTATTTTAGGTGGAACGTTAGAGCTGATTGCTCTGGGCTGGATGAACATCGGCGCAGCGCAGTCACCGGATTCGGCGTTAGCCAGTGTCATTTCTACTATCTTAGTCGTCGTTGGTCAGCAGGATATTCAATCAGGGATCGCGATTGCTTTACCAGTCGCAGCAGCTGGGCAGGTATTGACGGTTATTGCGCGGACAATCACGGTGGCCTTTCAGCATGCGGCGGATCGGGAAGCGGAAAAAGCGAACTTCAATAAGATCATCTTCCTGCATTTTAGTGCCTTATTCATTCAAGCCTTGCGAGTGGCAATCCCAGCCACGATCGTAGCAGCATTCGTTAGCGCGGAGATGGTCACGAACATGCTGAATATGATTCCGGACGTGATTACCGGCGGGTTAGCAGTTGCTGGTGGATTCATCGTAGTAGTCGGATATGCGATGGTATTGAACATGATGAGCGTGGCGTACTTGATGCCATTCTTCTATCTTGGCTTCGTCATGGGCGGTTACTTGGAGTTCAGTTTGTTGGCCTTCGGAATCATTGGCTTGATCACAGCGTTAGTCTATGTGCAGCTGAATCCCAACTTTAAGAAAAACGAAGTCCAAGGCAATCAGATAGCGGCCGTTGTTGCCGGCGAGTTAGCCGATGATGAATTAGAAGATTAAGGGGGCAAAAA
Organism: Enterococcus sp. GPZ-007; assembly: GCF_059374735.1. Classification (NCBI taxonomy): domain Bacteria; kingdom Bacillati; phylum Bacillota; class Bacilli; order Lactobacillales; family Enterococcaceae; genus Enterococcus; species Enterococcus sp. GPZ-007. Next base: position 22,919 of record NZ_JCAFYN010000037.1, read on the forward strand.
AATGGAAAACACTTCAATGGTAGAAACGAAGAAAGATATTTATGCACAATCACAATTAACGAAGAAAGATCTAATGACCACGTTTGTCTTTTCGAATTTCCAGCAAGCATCCTTTAACTTTGAACGAATTCACGCCTTGGCTTTCTGTGTGGATATGATTCCAACGATTCGCCGAGTGTATAAAACAAAAGAAGAGCAATCGGAGGCTTTGAAACGGCATTTGACCTTCTTCAATACAACACCTGCTGTTTGCGGTCCGGTCATAGGTGTGACGATGGCGATGGAGGAAGCACGGGCAAGCGGTGCGGATATTGATGATGGAACGATCAATAGCTTGAAGGTCGGATTGATGGGACCACTAGCGGGCGTTGGTGATCCGTTGGTCTGGGGAACATTACGTCCGATCACCGCAGCTTTAGGTGCATCGTTAGCCTTGTCAGGAAATGTGATGGGACCGATTTTGTTCTTCGTTGCTTTCAACGCGATTCGTTTAGCGATGAAATGGTTTGGTTTAACTTATGGATTCAGTAAAGGGATGGATATCGTCAAAGATTTATCCGGGAATCTGCTGCAAAAATTAACGGAAGGCGCGACGATTTTAGGATTGTTCATCATGGGTGTTTTAGTAACCAAGTGGACGACGATCAATATTCCCTTGGTTGTTTCGGAAACTCCTGGAGCTGATGGAAAAACAGTGATTACCACGGTTCAAAATGTTTTAGATGATTTGGTGCCAGGTTTGCCAGCTTTAGGCTTAACGCTTTTAATGATGTATTTATTGAAGAAAAAAGTTAGTCCGATCGTTTTGATCTTTGTTTTATTCGCAGTTGGAATCGTGGGTTATTGGTTAGGTATTTTAGCTTAATATTATATAGAAGAAACTAGGGGGAGCAGCAGTGAAAACGAAAGCAGTGCGTTTATATGGTAAGAAGGATTTGCGCTTGGAGGAATTTGAATTACCTGAAATTAAAGAAAACGAAATTTTGGCTTCGGTCATCACCGACAGCATTTGCATGTCGACATGGAAATTAGCCAATCAAGGAGCGGATCATAAAAAAGCACCAAACGATTTAGCAGAAAATCCGATTATCATCGGTCATGAATTTTGCGGCGAACTGCTGGAAGTAGGTGGAAAATGGGCCCATAAGTATAAAAAGGGTGAACGCTATGTGCTGCAGGCAAATCTGCAATTGCCGGATCGGCCAGACTGTCCGGGTTACTCTTATCCTTATACTGGCGGTGATGCGACCTATATCGTGATCTCAGAAGATGTCATGAATCAGGATTGTTTGATTCCTTATAAAGGTGATACCTATTTTGAAGGCTCATTGATCGAACCCTTATCCTGTGTAATTGGTGCTTTTGAAGCCAATTATCATTTAAAAGAGGGCTCCTATGAACATAAAATGGGGATCAAAGCTGATGGCAGTCTGCTAATTATGGGCGGAACAGGACCGATGGGCTTGTTGGCGATCGATTATGCGTTGCATGGACCGATCAAACCGAAAAAATTGGTGGTGACGGATCGTGATGCAGAAAAATTAGCGCGTGCGGAAAAACTCTATCCAAGTCAAAACGGGATCGAAGTATCTTACGTGAATGTAGCGGATGTTGAGGATCAAGTCAGTCTATTGAAGGAAACGGCTGACGGAGGCTTCGATGATATTTTTGTCATGATCCCAGTGGCGCCAGTCGTTACCGATGCGGCAAACCTGCTGAATCCAGATGGGTGTTTGAATTTCTTCGCAGGACCGCAGGCCAAAGAATTTTCTGCGCCAGTGAATTTCTACGATGTGCATTATTCGTTTACGCATTTTGTCGGAACCTCTGGCGGAAACACGGAGGATATGCGTAAAGCAGTTAAGCTGATTGAAGACAAACAAGTTAAGGTTGCCAATGTGGTGACACACATCCTTGGTTTAGATGCAGTTGGAGAAACGACCTTAGATCAGCCAGCGATTGGTGGCGGGAAAAAGCTCGTTTATACCCATAAACAATCAGAATTGAAAAAAATATCGGACATTGCTCAAGAGTCCGAGTTAGGAAAAATTTTGGCAGAAACAGACGGTATTTGGAGTCAGCAGGCGGAAAACTATGTTCTGAACAATTGCCCGAATATTTAATTTTTATTTAAGTAAATGAATTATTTAATCGTTTTCACTTTTTCTGTTTTGGTAATGTTCGGGTTTTAGAGTGAAAATGACCTAAATATTAAATAAGAATCGCCACGAAAAACACTGATTTTCGTGGCGATTCTTTTATAGATTGTCCTTCAAGAATTGGACAGTATTTTGATAAGCAATATCGGCATAGCCTTCACCATGGACGGTACCAGTAATCAATTTTGTTTCACTGGGCACTCCCTTTTCGGCGAGTGCAGCTTGTAATTTATAGATGCCTGATAACGGAACCAATTCCTTTAGTGAGTTGGCGATGAAAAGAGGTCCGCTGTTATTTGATACACGCGATAATGGATCGGCTTGTTTTAAGCGTGCCATATCTTGATCCACATAATTCAAGATGAACCATTTGTAAAAGGCGTCATTCGCCCCGTCTTGGTCGATTTTTCCGCTAGCTTGTTGATCAAAATTGGGTTTTTGATTCATAGCCGGAACGACTTCTGGATGTTGCTGTACCCAATCGTAAAGATCGATAATGCCAGACCAGGAGGCGGCAGGAATCCCTTTTTGCAATGCCAATTCAATTGATAAATTACCACCAGCAGAAGATCCCAGAGCGACGATTTTTCCCTTCACCGGATAATCGCTGTTTACTAGCCAGTCATAGACGTTTAATAGGTCATCCATGGCAGCGGGGAAGATATGATCTGGCGCTAGGCGATAATTGGGTGCGATAACGAGAAAGCCATCATTTGTCAATCGTTCCGCCAGTGTCGCTTCTTTGGCTTTATCTCCCCGAAACCAGCCGCCGCCGTGAATCAAAATGATCGCTGCTTCAATTGTTTTCGGTTCATAAATATCTAGTGCTAATTGATTTTCTTTGTCATAAATATAATCTTTGATCATTGTAATGCTCCCTTTAAATCAAATCATTTTCTTTGGTTGGTTGAGGCTGTTGCTGCATCAACTCAGCTAAGATAGCTAACAATTGCTGCTGAGCTGTTTCGTACTGATCGACCTGATCGCCGAATTGTTGATTGAAGCCCTCCAAGCCATCCTTAACAAAGGCGTATTCGTATTGGTAAACAGCATCGTAAGCTTTCGTGAAACGCTGCAGCAGCGCCATTTGAGAATCTAACTGAAGCGCCATTTGGATCACACGAAAATCTGTGTAGGCCAGTTCAAATTGAACTGCCCAGATACGCATAAATTCATGCTGATTCTTGATGTGCAGAAAATGGTGTTCTGTCGTCCAGCTAAGATTTTTGATCGCTCCTATCACATCTAACATTTTCTCACCAGCTTTCTTGTTCTATAGTCTTTAATCTACACTCTTTTTTCAGCAGGGCAAGTAAGAAGTCTTCCCTTTTGATGAAAAAGGCTTTCTTTCTATTTTCTCCTTTGCTACACTAAGAAAAAAGTGCAGAGAGTTGGTTCATGATGAAGATCACCATCAAAGAAATCGCTGAAATGGCAGGTGTTTCCGTAACGACTGTCTCTCAGATTTTAAATAATAAAGGTAGCCGCTTTAGCGAGCAGACACGAAAAAAAGTCTTAGCGATCGTTGAAGAGCATCAATATAAGCCGGATTTTTTTGCGGCAAATTTGATTAATCGTCATTCAAAAACGATCGGAATGATCGTGCCAGATGTGACGGACTTTTTCTTCTCAAAAGTGATTGAAGGGGTAGAAAGTTATTTAAACCCTTTAGGCTACATGATCATTTTGTGCAATTCACGTCATGATATTGACCAAGAAAAACGTTATTTAAATGAATTGTCTCATCGGTCGGTAGATGGGATTTTGCTAGCTACGCCGAATCATTTAGAGGATGAGCATAAGCTGGGGAGTGATTTTTACCGTAAACACCCAATCGTTCTGATTGACCGGGGATTGAATGATCGCGATTGGGGTCAGTTGTTAGTAGAGGAATATGCTGGGGCGCAGGAAGTATTGAGAATGCTGGTAGATAAGGGTCATCGGCATATCGGCATGTTGAAGGAAAGCCAAGGATACTATCAATTGACAGAACGTCTGAAGGCCTATCGACAAATCATTTTTGAGTATCAGCTGCCCTTTGAAGAAGACTATGTTGCCTCAGGTGAATTAACGATTGCTGGCGGTTATCATGCAGCGAAGAAAGTATTAAAGAATGAAAAGATCACAGCGATCTTTTGTGGGAACGATGAGATGGCGATTGGCTGCTATCAAGCCATTTATGAAGCTGGTTTGAAGGTCCCTGATGATATCTCTGTTGTTGGATTCGACGGGTTGGAGGTTAGCAAGTACATGGTCCCGCCATTGACGACCGTCTTTCAACCGAGTACTGAGATTGGTTTTTCAGCGGCGAAATTCTTAGTGGATGCGATCAATTTCCCTTCTCAGCGAATCCCGAATAAAATCTTCCAAACTAAATTAATTATTCGTGAGAGTGTGAAAGAAGTAGATCAGGGTTGACAACGGGCTCACTACCCGTTATAGTAACGATGGTAGCGCTAACAGAAAGCGCTTCTAGATTTAGTAAACTGTTTTACTAAAGTGGTTTACCTTTCGCCATTTTATTGTATAATACTTTTTGAAGCTTGGAGGAAAACCTATGAGAATGGTAGATTTGATCGAGAAAAAAAGGGACGGTAAGGCCTTATCAAAAGAAGAACTCGACTTCATTATTGAGGGCTATACAGACGGAAGTATTCCTGATTATCAAATGAGCGCACTGTTGATGGCGATCTTTTATCAAGATATGACGGATGAGGAAATTTCTCATTTAACTTTGGCTATGGCGAATTCGGGAGACATCATTGATTTGTCTTCTATTGAAGGCATTAAGGTGGACAAACATTCGACTGGTGGCGTTGGCGATACAACGACTTTAGTTCTAGCTCCGCTCGTGGCAAGTGTCGATGTACCTGTAGCAAAAATGTCTGGACGAGGGCTTGGTTTTACTGGCGGTACCTTAGATAAATTTGAATCGATCCCCGGCTTTAAAATTGAATTATCTGATCAAGAGTTCATTGATATTGTAAACAAGAGCAAAGTGGCTGTCATCGGTCAGTCAGGTAATCTTGCTCCGGCGGATAAGAAGCTTTACGCATTACGGGATGTAACGGCAACGGTTGATTCGATCCCGTTGATCGCCAGCTCGATCATGAGTAAAAAAATTGCGGCAGGTGCCGATGCGATTGTCTTAGATGTGACAACAGGCGAAGGTGCCTTCATGAAGAACATCGAGGACGCCAAGCGCTTAGCGAAAACAATGGTACGAATCGGAAAACTGGCAGGACGTCAAACGATGGCGGTTATTTCGGATATGTCTGAGCCGTTAGGCGAAGCGATCGGGAACAGCCTGGAGATCGTAGAAGCGATTGATACGCTCAAGGGCAATGGGCCAGCTGATCTGACTGAAATGTGCTATGTCTTAGGTAGTCAAATGGTGGTTCTGGCAGGCAAAGCAGCAACGTTGGATGAAGCAAGAGTGATGTTGGAAGAAGCGTTGCACTCAGGCAAGGCGTTAGAAAAATTCCGTGAAATGGTCAAGGATCAAGGCGGCGACGCGACAGTGATTGACCAAACAGAAAAAATCTTGACCGCAAAATATGAGATCGAACTCCCAGCGAAAACTTCCGGTTATGTGACTGAGTTAGTCGCGAATGAGATTGGGATCGCGGCAATGCTGTTAGGTGCAGGACGCAAGACCAAAGAAGAGGACATCGACCATGCAGTAGGGATCAAGCTCCACAAGAAGATCGGTGATAAGGTTGCTGAAGGCGAATCACTATTGACGATTTATGCAAACTCTAATGAGATCGATGATGTGAAAAAATTACTTTATCAAAATATTTCTATTGGGGAAGAGCCCAAAGAGCCTATTTTAATCCACGATATCATTACCGAATAAGTATTTAAAACTTTTTTGTAACAATAAAAAGTATATTATAATAAAAGAAGTGAGGAACAGAAATGGAAATCAATCGAATGATCGACCACACAATTTTAAAAGCGGATGCGCAAAAAGCAGATGTGATGAAAATTATTGAAGAAGCAAAAAAATATCGTTTCTATTCCGTCTGCATTAATCCTACTTGGGTGTCACTTGCAGCTCAAGAACTAAAAGGCGAACCTGTTGCGGTCTGCACTGTGATCGGCTTCCCGTTGGGGGCAACGACTACTGAAGCAAAAGCCTTTGAAGCAGCTAATGCGATCCAAAATGGAGCGGCTGAAGTCGATATGGTCATTAACATCGGTGAGCTAAAAGACGGCAACTACGAAAAAGTTCAAAAAGATATCGAAGCAGTTGTAGCGGCCGCGAAAGATAAAGCCTTAGTAAAAGTCATCATCGAAACGTCTCTATTAAATAATGAAGAAAAAATCAAAGCCTGCGAATTAGCTAAAGCAGCGGGAGCAGATTTCGTTAAAACATCGACTGGCTTCTCAACTGGCGGTGCGACTGTCGAAGATGTACGCTTGATGCGTGAAACCGTTGGTCCTGAAATGGGTGTCAAAGCTTCAGGCGGTATCCATAATGCCAAGGAAGCAGCAGCGATGATCGAGGCGGGGGCAACACGTTTAGGTGCCAGCTCAGGTGTCGCTATTATGAACGGCCTATCTGGTACGGGGTACTAAGATCGGAGGCAATCACATGAGTAAACAAGAATGGATCGACATTGCAGTCGAAGCACTCGATAAAGCATATGTCCCATATTCCAAATTTCCTGTCGGCGCGTGTCTCGTGACCAAAGAAGGAAAAACGTACCAAGGCATCAACATTGAAAATGCCTCTTACGGCTTAACCAATTGCGCAGAACGTACAGCGATTTTTAAAGCTGTTTCGGAAGGCGAAAGAGAATTTAGTCATTTAGTGATCGCTGGTCACACACCAGATCCAATTTCTCCATGTGGCGCTTGTCGTCAAGTTATGGCGGAGTTCTGCGATCCAGCGATGCCAGTAACCTTAGTCGGTGACAACGGTGTAACCAAGGAAATGACCGTTGAAGGCTTACTGCCATATATTTTCACTGATAAAGATCTATAAAGATCTATAAAGATCTATAAACCATGTTCATTCAGTCGCAGGACTGTTGAAAAAAAATCCATATTTAGGGGGCTTTACAGAAATGAAAAAAGCAAAATTATTTGGCCTAGGTACCGTGGCAATGGCAGCGTTGCTGACTCTAGGAGCTTGCGGCGGCGGTAGTGGCGGCGGTTCAACTGATTCTTCAGGCGGAGCGGCCAAAGACGATGCAAAACACAGCGTAGCAATCGTAACAGACATTGGTGGGGTGGACGACCGTTCATTTAACCAAAGTGCTTGGGAAGGTCTTCAAGCATGGGGGAAAGAACACGATATCAAAAAAGGTACTGGCGGATACAACTATATCCAATCAAACGATGCTTCTGAATATGAACAAAACATTTCACAAGCTGTTACTAACGGATTCAAGACAGTCTTCGGTATCGGTTACTTGCTAGCTGACCCGATCTCAGCAGCAGCAGATCAAAATCCTGATACAAACTTCGTTATCATCGATTCAGTAATTGAAGACAAAGACAACGTTGCTTCAGCAACATTTAAAGACCAAGAAGCAGCTTACCTAGCAGGTGTAGCAGCAGCTGAAACAACTAAATCTAACAAATTAGGTTTCGTTGGTGGTGAAGAAGGTGCCGTAATCGACCGTTTTGAAGCTGGTTTCGTTAAAGGGGTAAAAGATACTGCTAAAAAATTAGACAAAGACATTTCTGTAGACGTCCAATATGCAGCTTCATTTGGTGATCCTTCTAAAGGGAAAGCTTTGGCAGCGAACATGTACAATGCTGGCGTAGATATCATTTATCATGCTTCAGGCGGTACTGGTCAAGGGGTCTTCTCAGAAGCGAAAGCACGTAACGAAAAAGCCAACGAAGCAGACAAAGTTTGGGTTATCGGTGTCGATAGCGACCAACAAAACGATGGTAAATACAAATCTAAAGATGGTAAAGACAGCAACTTCTGTTTGACTTCAACACTTAAAGGAGTGGGTGCAGCGGTTCAATCAATCTCTACGGATGCATTGAATGACAAATTCCCTGGCGGCAAACACTTATCATTTGGTTTGAAAGACGGCGGTGTTGATTTAACAGACGGATTCCTTTCAGACGATGCGAAAGCAGCTGTTAAAGAAGCAAAAGAAAACGTTTCTGCTGGCGATATCAAAGTTCCAGAAACTCCTGAAAAATAATCATTCAGGTGTGACCATAGTCTCCAACAAGCGAGACTATGGTCCTCTTTTAAAAAAGAGTCTTCTTTTTTTAGCCAAGTCACGGCCTGCGCTGTGTTTGGCTAAGGGAAGAACGCCCTTAGCGTTGCAATGTTTTGTCAGGTTTAGAAAGCGATAGGATGTGAAAAGAAAGTGACAGAAGAACAAAATGTCATTGAGATGCGCAATATCACCAAGCAATTTGGCACGTTTAAAGCAAATGACAACATCAATTTACAGATTCGTAAAGGTGAGATTCATGCACTTTTAGGTGAAAATGGTGCTGGTAAATCGACACTTATGAATGTTTTGTCAGGGTTATTGCAGCCAACTTCTGGGGAGATCTTGATGGATGGTCAGCCAGTCGACATCTCAAGTCCAACTAGAGCCAATCAATTAGGGATCGGAATGGTCCATCAGCATTTCATGTTAGTTGATGCTTTTACCGTTACGGAAAACATTATTTTAGGTAGTGAGCCGCGCAAAGGTGGCGTACTGGACCAAAAGAAAGCAAAAGCCGAGATTGAACGCTTGTCACAGGAGTATGGATTGAAGGTTGATCCAGATGCCTATATTCGAGACATCTCAGTGGGGATGCAGCAACGGGTCGAAATTTTAAAAACCTTGTACCGTGGTGCGAATGTTCTGATTTTTGATGAACCAACGGCCGTATTGACACCGCAAGAAATTGACGAGCTGATTATGATCATGGAAGGCCTGATCAATGAAGGCAAATCAATCATTCTAATCACCCACAAGTTAGATGAAATCAAAAAAGTCGCGGATCGTTGTTCCGTCATTCGTCGAGGACAATACATAGGAACTGTCGATGTAAAAGATGTCAGCTCGCAGCAACTAGCCGATATGATGGTTGGCCGATCTGTTTCATTTAAAACAGATAAAGCGCCAGCAGCGCCGGGTGAAGTCGTTCTTTCAATTAAAAATTTAGTCGTAAAAGAAAGCCGCGGTCTGGAAGCTGTTAAAAACTTGTCTTTAGATGTTCATCGTGGTGAAGTTGTCGGGATTGCCGGAATTGACGGTAATGGACAGACTGAATTGATCCAAGCATTGACTGGATTGCGCAAAGTCGAAAGTGGTACAGTGACGATCAAAGGAGAAGATGTGACTGGCAAATCGCCTCGTCATGTCACGGAGACAGGTGTCGGACACGTACCGGAGGACCGCCATAAGTATGGGCTGATCCTGCCATTGCCTTTATCTGAAAATATCGCTTTACAATCTTACTATCATGCACCTTTCAGTAAGAACGGTATCTTGAATTATGGTGAAATCGATCGTTACGCGAAACGTCTGATTGAAGAATATGATGTGCGGACGACTGGCGAAAAAGCACCTGCCGCTTCACTTTCAGGTGGGAATCAACAAAAAGCCATTATTGCACGAGAAGTTGACCGTGATCCAGATTTATTGATCGTATCACAACCAACTCGTGGACTGGATGTTGGTGCGATTGAATACATCCACAAACGTTTAGTTGAACAGCGCGACAAACAAAAAGGTGTGCTGTTGGTAAGTTTTGAGTTAGATGAAATTTTGAATGTCTCTGACCGTATCGCGGTTATTCATGCTGGGGAGATCGTTGGTATCGTAGATCCGAAAGAAACTTCTGAGAACGAGCTTGGTCTATTAATGGCTGGTTATAGTTTAGAAGAAGCGCGAGCAGAATTAGCAAAGGCTGGTGAGACAAATGAATGATCGCTCAGAAAAAATTAGAAATATTTTAGTACCGATTATTTCAGTTATTTTAGGATTTGTTCTTGGTGCTGTTTTGATGTTAGTATTTGGATTTAATCCGATTGAGGGCTACAACGCGATGTTTAGCTCGGCTTTCCAAAGCAAGATGTCAATCGGGGAAATCTTGGTTGGTGCAGGTCCGCTGATCTTTACCGCATTAGGATTTTCTGTTGCCAACTCGGCTGGATTCTTTAACGTCGGGTTGTCAGGGCAAGCTCTATGTGGCTGGGTCGCAAGTATCTGGGTCGCATTGAGCATGCCGGATTCACCAAAGATTGTGGTTGTACCATTAGCAATCATCGTTGGTGCTTTAGCCGGTGCTGCAGCTGCAGCGATTCCTGGTTTATTAAGAGCCTTCTTTGGAACCAGTGAAGTAATCGTAACGATCATGATGAACTACGTAATTCTTTATGTAGCCAATCATATCGTCAACCACGTGATGTCACCAGATATCATCTCAAACAAAGGGGTCACAAAAGCAGTTGGCTTGAACGCGTCCTTACGTGAGCCTTGGTTGACTGAATTATTCGGTGGTTCACGGGTCAACATGGGATTTATCTTAGCATTGGTATTCTTAGTGGTCGTTTGGTTCTTGATGAAGCGCACGACATTAGGTTTTGAAATTCGTTCCGTTGGTCTGAATCCTTTTGCCTCTGAATATGCAGGGATGAGCAGCAAGCGTACGATCGTAATCTCAATGATTATCTCTGGCGCCCTAGCTGGTCTGGGTGGTGTCGTTTATGGTCTAGGTACCTTCATGAACTACTTTGTTCAAGGGTCATCGATCAGTATCGGATTCGATGGTATGGCCGTGTCGCTATTAGGAAACGGCAGTTCTGTCGGAATCCTATTATCTGCGTTACTGTTCAGTGTCTTGAAGCTGGGCGGACAAGGGATGCAGTTCTCAGGTATTCCTAGTGAATTAGCCAATAGTGTTATTCCGTTGATCATCTTCTTCGTGGCAATCAACTATATCGTACGTGTTGGTTTAGCAAAAGTAATGGGCGGTAAAAAAGAAGTCGCTACTGTCCAAGAAGTCGAAAGTGCTCCGAATGAAGAATCTGAAAAAGGGGGCAAAGTCTGATGAATATGGATTTATTAGCTTCAATTATTGCTCAGACACTCGTGTATTCTGCACCATTGATTTTAACCGCGCTTGGCGGTGTGTTTTCAGAACGTAGCGGGATCGTAAACGTTGGTCTGGAAGGAATCATGGTTGCCGGTGCATTTAGTTCAGTTGTATTTAACTTAGCGTTTGCCAATCAGTTTGGCGCGATGACTCCTTGGCTAGGTGTTCTAGTCGGCGGTCTTGCAGGCATGGCATTCTCCTTACTACATGCTGTTGCGACGGTCAGCTTCCGTGCTGACCACATCATTAGTGGTACAGTAATGAACTTATTGGCACCGCCATTAGCGATTTTCTTGATCAAAGTGATTTATGGAAAAGGTCAAACAGATACAATCCAACAACAGTTTGGTTACTTTGATTTTCCTGGATTAAGCAAAATCCCAGTTATCGGTGAATTGTTCTTTAAAAATACCAGTTTGCCAGCCTACTTTGCGATTTTAGTCGCAGTTATTTCTTGGTTCGTGATTTTCAAAACGCGCTTCGGTTTGCGTCTTCGCTCTGTTGGTGAAAATCCACAAGCGGCAGATACGTTGGGAATTAACGTGTATGCTTTACGTTATTCGGGTGTTCTGATTTCAGGCTTCCTTGGCGGTATGGGCGGAGCAGTCTTCGCGCAATCAATCGCTGGACGCTTTGCGCAAACAACCATCGCTGGTCAAGGGTTCATTTCACTAGCAGCGATGATCTTTGGTAAATGGAATCCGCTAGGTGCGATGGGGGCTGCGATCTTCTTCGGATTCGCACAAAACTTGAGTATCGCAGGGTCAAACTTGCCGATCATTTCATCAATTCCAGACGTATATCTACAATCAGCACCATACGTCTTAACCATCGTGGTACTGGTCATTTTCTTAGGAAAAGCAGCAGCACCAAAAGCAGACGGTGTCAATTACATCAAATCAAAATAATTCTTTCGTTTTCAAAGGGTGGGGCTATGGGACAATGTTCTTAGTCGCGCCCTTTGTCAGTTCTACTTCCTGCTTTAGCAGGTTAGTAGAATGATATGCGTGATGAGGATCAAACTAACATTTTTGCTTTTTGAAAAAGTTAATTCCTTAAAACGAATTAGCTGCCAGTCCAACTTTCGCAGTTGCTCAAGGTTGGACTGGCAAAAAGTAAAGTTTTAAGATTATATATTGTGACGAGTCGTTTAGTTGGATGGTATGCGTACGAAGATAGAATCATTTTTCGTGGTTTTTGAAAAATGAATTCATAAAAAAATGAGCTAGCTGCCAGTCCTAATCCAAATTTTAGTACGTTAGTGGAACTATTGACGTCACGCAATGGCTTTCAGTTTACGGAACATCAAGAACCCAATATACTTGGGTTGTGTCGGTATTCTTCGTCCGACAGTATTTTTGTTAAATTTATAAGCAGCTTCGTCTTGCTTATTTTGATATAAATTAATAGAAAGAGGGAATAGAAATGTTTAAGCGCATTCACTTAGTCGTAATGGATTCAGTAGGTATCGGAGAAGCGCCAGATGCTGAAAAATTTGGAGATGTAGGTTCAGATACCTTAGGCCATATTGCAGAAGAGGCTGGTTTGAATATACCGCATTTGGAACAGCTTGGACTTGGAACGATTCGTCCATTAAAAGGTGTGAAAGATGTAGCGGATCATGATGGTTATGCGACAAAATTGGAAGAGATTTCTGTTGGTAAAGACACAATGACGGGGCATTGGGAAATTGCTGGATTGAATATCCAAACACCGTTCCGTGTCTTCCCAGAAGGCTTCCCGCAAGAATTGCTGGATAAAATCTCTGAGTTCTCTGGTCGCGGTATCATCATGGGCGCCAACAAGCCTTATAGTGGAACGGAAGTCATCAAGGATTTCGGTGAAGAGCAAATGAAGACCGGCGATTTGATTATCTACACGTCTGCTGATCCGGTATTGCAGATTGCCGCTCATGAAGAGATCATTCCTTTAGAAGAATTGTATAAGATTTGTCAGTATGTCCGTGATATTACGAAAGATGATCCTTACATGATTGGTCGGATCATTGCTCGTCCTTATCTAGGCGAACCAGGCAACTTCACTCGTACCAGCAACCGTCACGACTATGCCCTTGATCCATTTGGCAAAACTGTTTTGGATTCATTAAAGGATAACGGCAAAGATGTCATCGCAGTTGGTAAGATCAACGATATCTTTAACGGTCAAGGTATCACCGATGCGGTTCGTACAAAGAGCAACATGGATGGCGTCGACAAATTGCTAGATGTAATGAAGAATGATTTCACTGGATTGAGCTTCACGAACTTGGTTGATTTCGATGCGTTGTTCGGTCACCGTCGCGATGTCGTCGGCTATGCTCATGCGATCGAAGAATTTGATTTACGGATTCCTGAAATTTTGGATGCGATGCAAGAGGACGATCTATTGATGATTACTGCCGATCACGGGAACGACCCAACCTTTACCGGAACAGACCACACCCGTGAATACGTGCCATTCTTGGTTTACAGCAAGAAGATGGAGGCACAAGGAAAATTACCGCAAGGCTACTATTCAGATATTGCTGCAACAATCGCTGAAAACTTTGACGTACCGGCAACTGAAAATGGCGAAAGCTTCTTGAAACTATTGAAATAAAAACTATCTATAAAGGAGACGTTTATGACAGACTTACAGGATAAAATTCAACAAACAGCAAGCTATATCCAAGACAAAGGAGTAGCGGATGTTGCATTCGGCTTGATCTTAGGTTCAGGTTTAGGCGAATTAGCAGAGGAAATCGAAAATCCCGTGGTGATCCCCTACAACGAGATCCCACATTTTCCAGTATCAACCGTAGTTGGGCACGCTGGACAATTAGTTTATGGCAGTTTAGCTGGTAAAAATGTTTTAGCGATGCAAGGTCGTTTCCACTATTATGAAGGAAACACGATGGAAACAGTGACGTATCCAGTTCGTGTCATGGCGGCACTAGGCATTCACTCAGTGGTTGTGACCAACGCAGCTGGCGGTGTGAATGAAGGCTTCCAGCCTGGAAACTTGATGCTGATCACTGACCACATCAACTTCATGGGAACCAATCCGTTGATCGGACCAAACGATGAAAATATGGGACCACGCTTCCCAGACATGAGCGCGGCTTATACCAAAGAATATCAAGAAAAAGCCCGCGAAGTTGCAGACAAATTATCGATTGATCTTCAGGAAGGCGTTTATCTTGGCATGACCGGTCCAACGTATGAAACTCCTGCGGAAATTCGGATGGCGCGGACGATTGGCGCGGATGCTGTTGGTATGTCAACCGTACCTGAAGTCATTGTTGCGGCACACAGCGGCATGAAGGTTCTAGGGGTTTCTTGTATTACCAACTTAGCCGCAGGCATGCAAGCCAACCTGAACCACGCGGAAGTGGTGGAAACTACAGAACGTGTGAAAGAAGACTTTAAGAAACTAATCAAAGAAACTTTGGCAGTTCTGTAAGAAATTTATTAAGACGATAATTAATGAAGTAGGAGGAATACAATGAGCGTTCATATTGAAGCGAAACAGGGTGAAATTGCTGATAAGATTTTATTGCCGGGTGATCCGTTGCGGGCAAAATTTATCGCAGAGAACTTTTTGGAAGATGCGAAATGCTATAACAATGTGCGGGGAATGTTAGGCTACACTGGAACTTATAAGGGTGAGCGTGTTTCTGTACAAGGGACTGGGATGGGAATGCCATCTGCTGGAATCTATGCGCAGGAATTGATCCAATCCTACGGCGTGAAGAAATTGATTCGCGTAGGAACCTGCGGAGCGTTGTCTAAAGATGTTCACGTGCGTGACTTGATTATTGCTCAAGGTGCGGTAACAAGTTCTTCAATGGTGAAAAAACATTTTCCAGATTTCCACTTTGCACCGATTGCTGATTTTGATCTGATGATGAAGGCCTATGAAGTGGCGAAGGAAAAAGGCTTCACGACACATGTTGGAAATGTGCTGTCAGAAGATACCTTCTACAAAGATGATTTGGCACCAACCTTTAAATTAGCCGAGTATGGTGTGATGGGCGTTGAAATGGAAGCGGCGATCCTGTATTACTTAGGCGCCAAATTCCACGTTCAAGCACTAGGTATTATGACCGTCAGCGATCATATGGTGACGGGAGAAGAAACAACTTCTGAAGAACGTCAAAATACCTTTAAAGACATGATGTATGTTGGATTGGAAACGTTGATTGCAGAATAATTTGGTAGAGACCGTTCTTCATTAATGAAGGGCGGTTTTGTCGTGTATTTCAAGGTTGCTAGGTATAATGGAAGAAATACTCAGTAGGAGGAA
>NZ_JCAFYN010000038.1:0-38286 GCF_059374735.1 Enterococcus sp. GPZ-007
GATTCGGATAGTGACTCAGATTCGGATAGCGATTCGGACTCAGACAGTGACTCGGACTCAGATATTGTTATTGGTGGTCCAGATGATCCGTGTATTCTTGACCCAATACCTTCGGGTGATGAACCAGATACTGCTGATCCAATTTCTTTTGAAAAGACCACTACGTTAGCAAAAACGAACTCGTATTCAAGTAGCACGCCGAAATCTAGTTCGACTAAAGCTGCTGAAAAGAACACCTTACCAAAAACAGGAATGAAGTCAGATCACTCGGCTTATCGTGTTACTGGACTAGGGATGTTAGCTGCTGGATTAATTGGATTAACAAAGCGCAGAAAGCGTGGGAAACATAGTAAATAATGTTTAGAAAGCAACCATTATTTTTCAAGAAGCGGGTCTTTTTGATCCGATCCGCTTCTTGATTATTTAGGAGAAAGACATGAAGCGAAAAATCATTGGACTTTTGGGTATTCTACTTATTTTGGTAGGGAGTTTGTTTGTATTTAACAAACCCATCAAGAATTATTTTGTGGAGAAAACGGGGGAAAAGTATGAAATCTCAAAAGTAACCAAAAAAGAGATAGAAGAAAATCAGAAAGAAGAGACCACCTTTGATTTTGATGCGGTAAAGCCCTTGAATATGCGGGCGATCGCAAAGTCCCAAGCAGCTCAATTAAGAGGTGAACTGAACGGCAAGAGTAAAAAATTGCCAGTAATTGCTAGTGTGGCAGTACCGAGTGTAGATATTTGCCTGCCAGTATTTAAAGGGCTGGAAAATGATGGTCTCTATTATGGTGCGGGAACACTTTCGGCGGATCAAGAGATGGGTGAAGGAAACTATGGAATTGCCAGTCATCGATCCGATCAGGCGGATTTGCTATTTACGCCATTAGAGCAGGTGTCAATAGGAGACAAAATCTATCTCACAGATTTGACCAATGTCTATACATATGTCGCAGTTTGGAAAGAAGAGGTCGATCCAGAGAGAGTCGAGGTATTGGAGGTTGATCCTGAGCGAACCTTGGTTACATTGCTGACCTGTGGGGATATCTATGCGACGACTCGGATTGTTGTTCAAGGAGAACTAGAGAGTGTGGTCCCCATGAATCAGATGACTGAAGAAGCGGCCAATGCATTTGATTTACCAATGAAGACCTATTGAATACACACATAGCAAGTGTATTCGTTCGATAACGTAGGAGGAAAAGAAGTGAACGTGTTTATTATATGTTGTTTGGCAATGATGGGAATCATTTTCCTCTGTTTATTGTATCGCTTAGTGGTTCATTACCAATTGAATCGAATCAATGTGAAGCAGACCTCGATTCTTTTTCAAACAAAATTGAATCATTTCAAACAAAGAGAGCTGCGTAAGAGCTTTATGGTTCTGTTTGTAGGTACGATGGGGCTGATTACGGTTCTTTCCTTTGCGATCCTTCAATTATTTCAGGTAGAGACACAGGTACAGGGGGTTCGTGCGAATAATCGATCATTACAGGAGGAGCTCAAGAAGCTTCAGGTAAAGCAAAGCACCAAAAATCTGTTAAAGGAGTATCCGTCTTCAGGCCTTGATCTAGAAAAGACGCTAACTGCGAAGGATCAAACGATAGAGTCTAAGGGACAGGTAGAGAAAGCTTTGTCAGAGAAGCTGCTGCCATATATCGAGGATGCCAATCTTGTCTTATCTAATGGTGATGAGTCCGATTCTGTAAAGGTATTATTAAACGGATCGATAGAGGCGACGAATGCGAACCTTGTGATTCTTGGTCAAAATATTTCGGAATTGATGCGTGAAATGGAAGGCATCAAAGCAGTCACGGAAGTGCATCTCATGATTGTCGATCGTGAAGGAAATGACGTGTATAAGGGCACACATATGCGGAATGAAAGAGGTCAGTTTACATTTCAATCAGAAATGCGGAAAGGAAAAGGCTAATGGCAAAACGGGCAGGATGGTTTTTTAATAAAAATATCATTGAGGAAATCCAAGATTTTACGAATGATGAGGTCGAACAAGAGCGTTTGGCCATCGAAGACAAAACCAGGGAAATTACTCAATTAAAGGAACGTTTAAAAAGTACAACTCAGCAGCAGGAGGACTATCAAACGGAGATTCGTCGTTTGACAAAGAGTCTGGATGAGCTAAAGGAAACTCATAGTAAGCAGGTAGAAGAGCTTTATCAGGAAAAATGGCAGAATGAACAGCTGAAGGCTACCATCAAAGAGGAACGAACCGCGGTCAAAGAACAAGCGGAGCAAGTAGAACAATTGAAGAAAAAGCTTACTCAGGATGGCGATAAAAATAAAAAAATTAATGAATTGACAGAAAAAATCAAACAGCAAAACCAACAATTGATTACAAACCAACGACAACTAGAAGAGACGAAGAAACAGCGTTTAACAATCGAGAATCAATTGAAAAAGCAGATCGCGGAGCTGAAGGAAGAACAAATTTTGTTTGTCGAGAAGCAACAGGCCGACGCTGATAAGTTAGCAGAGCGTGAACAGGCGCGAAAAGTGGCGATCAATGAGCTGAAGGTCATTCAAGGAGAACGTGCGCAATTAGAGAAACATCTGGCTGAAAAAAACAAAGCTTTACACACCTTGACTGAACAAAGCGCATTAGAAAAGCAAGAGAATGACAATAAAATCGCACAGCTAACCGAAGAAGTACAAAAACAACAAAAGAAGCTGACAGCTTATGAACAGCAAATCAATGAGCATAAAGAACGTATCACTGAATTGAACGAGATGGAACAGAAGCTTCAAGTCTTAAATGACCAGCAGGCAAGAGATGCACAAACCATTCAGACACAAGCAGTAGAAGTGCACCATTACCAAGAAACACTCGCAAAAGATGAGAAAACCATAGAAGAGCTGAAGGCAACTATAGAAAGGGGCCGTGAACAGGAGGAAAGCTTCAAGAAATTAGCGGAACAGCAAAAACAGGATCAAAGGACAATCAGCACCCAACAACAGGAAATTCAAGAACTAAAAGCTCAGCTAGAACAAGCAATTTTGGCAAAAGAGGAACCAACTAAAAATTGCCTAGTACTTGAAAAAAAATGCATTACGCAAGAGCAAGCCTTGAAGGAAAATCAAGAACAGCTTACTAAAACACGGGAACAACACCAGAAATTGGTGAAACAATATAGCGATCTCACTCAACAGGTTCATCGTTTGACTGAAGAACGCGGAAACTTGGAAAATCAACTTATCCAACAACAAAATGAAAATAAACAATTAGAGGAGCGAACAGCAGGAATGGAAGAAATAAAAGATATCGTCAATCAATTAGGGGAAGAAAAGCAAACATTGGAGGAGCAATTTAAAAAAGAGCGCGAAGCACTTAATAATGCACTATTTCAGGCACAGGAGGAAATCGTTAAATTGGAAGAGCAAATCGATCATGGGACAGTTAATCAAAAGCTAGTGGAGAAAAATGCCCAATTGGAGGCTAACCTACTAGAGAAAGAAACACAGATGAATGAATTACAAAAAGAAGCGGAACAGGTTGCGGAGTTAAAAGAGCAATCTGATACGCAAGAAAAGAAATTAACAGAATTGACGCAGCAAATCACTGAACTGAACAATTCTTATCAACAGATCCAAACAGAAAAGGAAGAGACGATCAACCGCCTACAGGCAGCAGAAGAGACTCTGGTACAAAAAAATAAGCTGGTACAAAAGCTAGAAGAGCAGCTTCAGGCGAAATCCGAAGAGCGGGACTATGACCCAGAAGCATTAAGTCAAGCCAAACGGCAAATCAATGAGTTGATGGAGAAAAATGAAGCCTTGAAGCAGGAAGTGACTCAATCTCAGCTCGAAATCGGAGAAGTTCTATACACCGCGAAAAAACAAGCCAATCGTACGCTTGAGGAAGCGCAGATTGAAGCGAAGCATTTGATTGGCGCAGCAGAATTAGAGGTTGAGAATATTGGGAATCGTGCGAAGAAGGCACTTCGAGAAGTCTCAGACTCAAAAGAAGCGGTACTAGAAATTTATTCAGACTTGGAATACAAAGTTGAGCAGCTAGCGAAGGGGACGCTACTCATTGAACAGCAGCAGTAGGAGGGAAGAATCAATGACGATTTTACTATTAACGAAGAGTCTTTCATTTGAACAGGATTTTGTTCGAAAATTGAATGATTTGGGTCATGAAGTGCTATGCAGTAAAAAGTTTCTGATAGATTTGATGACAAACGATTATTTTGGAATGGATTTGAATTATTTTGATACGTTGATCTTCAGTGAGACGATCTCTGATCAAGAGGTCAGTCATATTTTGCCATTTTTCTTAAATTTCACTTGTAAGATCTATCGAAAAACAACTAATCCATTGCCTCCTGAAGTTGCGAGAACTTGGCGGGAATTGGGAGTTACAGGTCTTATTTCACAGATGATGCGCTTTGATGAGCTGCGAGAGGAATTGATTACTTGTAATGAGAAAAAATTTGCACTGAAATGGACGTCAGAAAATAGTGAAGACAGAACCATCGAAATGATGGTTCGAGAATTCTCTAGACAAGAGCTTCAGGTTTTTCGAATTTTACAAGCTTCCAAAGACGATTACATTTCTCGCGAAAACTTATCTCAACAACTTTGGGGAGAAGCACCAACAAAATCGAAGGAAAGCCGCCTGTCTGGAATTATTCGCAGTATTAAAGAGAAGCTGTCAACCTATGGTTTTGATGATTCTTGCTTAGAGACCTCGTGGGGACATGGCTATCGTTTAAAAAGAATAAAATTGAAAAAAATGAGTATCGAAGTTCCAAAGGATTTGAAGGTCGTTGAATCATAAAAGCTGGATCTTGAAGGGTGCGTTCTTCTTTTTATTAGTTTCTACACTCGTTTCCTTATTATTTCCGATTGTACACCAGGATAAAATGACAGCTGAAAAATCAGTGATGGTAAAGAAATACAGGGAGAATTACAGGAAGGTAGCGCCCACTAGTCTTGACTATCAAACAAAATACAATGATTACCTGATGGAAATAGATACGATCGCACTATCGAAAAGGCCTGACTTTCAGAGAGTGTCTGACACTGATGGAGTGATCGGAACATTCTCCTTTCCAACAGTGCATCTATCTGAGACCCCACTTTATAAAGAAGAAATGAAAGAATGTCTTTTTCATTATAAACAGGGGTCTCTTCCCACCACAGGAAAGAGTGAACATACAGTCCTGACAATTAAGGATCGTTGGAAAAACCTCCCGGACCTTGTAAAACTAACTCAACTGAAAGTCGGTGATTGCTTCTATCTGAGAATAGGAAACCAAATCAGTGTCTATCAAATCACGACGATACAGACAGGGGATACACAGGAGGAAAGAAAAGTGATCCCGAATGAAGGACTTCTTACGATTGAAAGAAAGAATCTACTGGGTTTTACGAATGACCAAGTCATCATCAAAAGTAGAAAAATAGCGAAGGAAACTCTTCAAAAAGTCAATATCACACCCAAGATTGTCTTTAGTTATCAAACATTCGTAATCGTGTTTCTTCTATTAAATAGTCTCCTTTTTGGTTGGTTAGTGCTGTGTTATCAGAAATATGTAAGAAAAGCTCATGCGATACCATACCGAACCAAGAATGGCGGGTATAGAAAGCTGAGACGATTGTTACAGATTACTCGTGGGTACTACATTCTTTTGGGGTTGATTATGAGCTTTTACTTAGCGGTGATGGTTTATCGATTTTTCTATTTGAACAAACTCTATTAATGAAATGAAGGAATACGTTTAATGAAAAAAATAATTATTATTGGGAGTCTATGGGCTCTGCTCTTAGGCTTAGCTGGTTGTAAAACAACGTCAACCAAAGAATCAAGTACGGAGGAATCAAAAAAAGTGACGGCGTCTCTGCACTCGTCTTCCTCAAAGCCAGCGAGACACTCAACTGAAAATACCAGTGAACAATCAGCTGAAACACCTGAATCATTAGAAACATCAGAATCAGTCGAAACACCCGAAACATCGCAGTCTGATGGAAAATTGTCTGATGTGGGTTTCAAAGAACTGCTCTCTGGAATCAAATACAACAAAGAATACTTAACTGAAGATCAAATAACTGAGTTAAAAGAATTGCATAAGGCAGATCTGACGGAGAAACAATATCAGGAGTTTGTGAAGGTGTTGGAGGAGTAAAGACCAGAACATCAATGAAAAGAATAGTTTAGTTGAAAGTGCAGGGAGCGAAGATGAAAGCAATCGTAATGGATATCGATAATACCTTTTGTGAAAAACGAGGATCGAAGGAATATAAAGACTTGGAGCCATATCCCGAAGTTGTCGATCAGATGAGAAAGTATCGAGAAATGGGCTACAAAATTGTTTTACAAACGGCGAGACAGATGAATACCCATCAAGGAAATCTTGGCTTGATTAATAAAATCACTGTTCCAGTCTTAATCGAATGGCTGGAAAAATGGCAGATTCCTTATGATGAATTACATGTTGGAAAACCTTGGTGTGGACACACTGGCTTTTACGTGGATGATCGAGCGATCCGACCGAAGGAATTTATCACATTAACGGAAGAAGAAATCTTACAACGAATCGAGGATGACGCATGGAAGCAGTAATGATCTTAAATACCAAAAAGATACCTATGGAAATGCAAAAACGTTTTGGTGACATTTATCCATCAATGCTTCCCTTTAAAAATGAAAGTATTGGGGAGTATTTAGTACAGACCTATTCAAATAAAGACTACATCTTTATGGTTTCCAATCAAGAGCAGGCACCTGATAGGAACGTGAAGCTTCTGAAGAAAAGCGAAAGAATTTACGAGCTGTTTTTAACAGATCAAGAGAGTTCTTCCTTATTGAAGGTGGTCCAACAAGCGCTGACACAAATGCTTCCATTGATTGGTCATGATTTTGAATTGATCATCAACTTTGGAGATACGGTCATTCAAGAAACAGCATCTTTATCTGTAAAGAATTACCTGCTGACTGGTGAAAAGGAGCAGCTAGGGCCTTGGACCAGTGTTGTTCGGGAAAATGAGCAACTCACTTTTAGTCATAAACATGCCTCTTCTGATCAAAAAGAAGGGGAAGTGGTCGCTGGTGTCTTTGGCCTTCAAAGTGGGAAAAACTTTTTAACTTCCTGTAAAGCGGTGGATGACAATGAAATGACGGATGATAGCCTGTCTTTCTATCATGCCATTACGTACTACGATGAAAAATTTGAGCAGGTTGCATTGTCCTTTACGGATTCTTGGCTTGATTTAGGGCACGAAGCCGAGTATCTAGAGACTAAAAAAATCGTACAAGCACGCTTCTTTAATGCGATCACGATTGATGATCAACGAGGTATTCTGACTAAGAGTAGTGAAGAACGTCAGAAGCTGATCAATGAAATTCAGTGGTACCTGAAGATGCCGCCTTCACTTCAATACTTAACACCACGCATTTATGATTATTCATTAGAACCAACAAAACCAGAAGTGAAGATGGAGTATTATCCATACGAAACACTACACACTCTCTATATTTATGGCAATTTAGAGCTCAATGACTGGGAAAAAATCATTGAAAAAATGTTGTTTGTACGCAAAGAGATGTCGGAGTGTTCTGAAGCCCAATCTCTGGCCTTAGAGGAAAAGGATTTATTAGATATTTATTTCCAAAAAACAATTGATCGATTAAAGCTACTGTTGCAAGATCCGGCGTTTCAGCCATTTTATGAGCAATCACCAGAGATTAATGGAGAGACTTATTTGCCATTGAAGACAATCGTTGAAAACTTAGAAACAGTGTTGGGGCAGATTGGATTATTAGATGCAAAAACTGCTCGTGTTATTCACGGTGATTTCTGTCTTAGTAATATTTTATTAGATCGTGAGAGTCATTTGATTAAGCTAATCGATCCACGAGGGCAATTTGGATCTTTCGATATTTATGGTGATGAGTTCTATGATATTGCGAAGATTCTTCATAGTTTCGAAGGATCATATGACCACATTATCACAGATAATTTTGAATTAAATGAAGCAACGGACACAAGCTACACCTATCACTTTGAGAAGTCGGAACTTCAAGAAAATATTACTAAGTTGGTAAATCAAAAAGTTGGAGAACATTATGAGATTCAGCAAATTCGCTTGATCGAAGGACTTTTATTCTTGTCTATGATTCCGCTGCATAAAGATTACCCTAAACGACAAAAAGTGATGTTCGGACAGGCGATGAAAATATTGAAGCCGTATTTTGAAGAGGTAGAGAGTGTAAAATTTACTCGTATTTCTAAGAATGAAATTCAGTTACCTCTATAAAAAAGAAATTTCGAGAATGTTCACAAACAGGAGAATATGAATGAATGTAATTATTACCATGGCAGGTCAAGGAAGTCGCTTTACAAAAGTCGGATATCAGCAACCTAAGCATGAAATCATGGCTGGAGAACTGAGTCTATTTGCATGGTCAATGCGCTCGTTGGAACAGTTTTATGATGAACACTTTATCTTTATTGTTCGAAAAGGAAGCTATTCAGAAGCTCATTTAATCGAAGAAATGAGAACGTTGGGAATTCAGTCTTATTTCATTATGGAGCTCACAGAAATGACTAGAGGACAAGCTGATACAGTTATGCAAGTAGCAGATATTCTTTCGGATGATGAAGATATCTTGATCTACAATATTGATACGACAATTAAGTCTGAATATCTATCGAAAGAAATGATCGTTCAAGGTGATGGCTCAGTTCCGTTATTTGAGGCAGAAGGAACCCATTGGTCATTTGCTAAATTGGATGAATCATCGAACAAAATTATCGATATGGCTGAGAAACGTCCAATCTCATCTTGGGGTTCTGTCGGATTGTATTATTTCTGTCGCTGGAAAGATTTTTCTAATGCTTTTGAAAAAATGTCAGATCAATTATTGGAAGAATATGGAGAAATTTATATCGCACCTTTATATAACGATTTAATTAAACATGGAAAACAAATTTATCCAATCTTTTTACCAAAGAGTAGTTTTGCAGCATTAGGAACGCCAGAAGAATTACAAGACTTTGTTCAAGAAAAAATAAGTGACTTTTCAAAATAGAAAATATTGGTTAGGTTGGGAAAAATGGAAAAGAAGTCGACGACAAAGAAGAACAGTAAAGGAAGAATTGTTTGGTCAGTTGTATGCGGAGCGATCCGTGATGAGTTAGAGCTACGCTTAGTATTAGATGAGCTGTTGAGAATGCGCTCTGAAGAGACTATTCAAGGGATCGTTATTAGTACATGGAAAGGTGATTTTGACTCTTTCCCGCAACTGCGTAAAGAAATAGAAAAGAACAATATTGAGATTATTGAACAGGTACCATTGGATAATCGAGTTCAAATAGGTCGAACAAACTCTGTGAATTATCTTCGACAAGCGATGCAAATGCAAAAAGCCTTAGACCAGTTGCCAGAAGACTGCTTTGTTTTAAAAGCACGAACAGATCGAAGCTTAACTCATTTGAAGCAAATCAAACCCTATGTAAAAAAACGTCCAACGAAAATTAGAAATAGAAAGGACTTAAAAAAATACAGGGGAATTTTACCAGAAATATTTGAGTATCCTTTGACAATTTTTAATGCGAAAACACAGCGTATTATTCATTTTAGTGATTTTGTTTTGTATGGCCATATCAATGATGTTCGAAAAATAGTGAATTTCAATATTCCAGAATTGTATCTAGACCGAGATTTGGTTGCAAATACTCAATGGTTTGTTTATCCCTTCTTAGAGAAGTTACCAATTATTCGAGACTATTTCCGACTGATTAATTTTCGTCCTTTAATTACTGGAATGCGAGATTCTTTACAAGAAAAGCCTGAAGCAGATGCCATTCCACGTTTTTTTTATCGAGTTTATGGGACTTATTTAATGGTCCTAGATAATTATTTTGAGTTGGTTGACTTTACTAATGAATTATCTGAAGAAACAGCCTATCACTTCTTTGATCTGTTTATAAATGCAAAAGACAAAGGCATTTCATTTACCATGTTGGGAAGCGCATTGTTAAGCGATCAAGTGGTAGATAATTTATTGGATTTAGAAAAATTAGGCACTACGAAATCTGATCAACTGTTCAAAGAAGTACTAAAAGATAATCAAATCATTCGAAGAGCTGACTCACAGGAGTACCAAGAGATGCGAGACTTCCGTGAAAATGGTTGGTTCAAAGAAAAAAATTGGTTGAGAGTTCCCAATTGGCGACCAATTGTTGAACCACAGGCTGTGAACTATCAAGAAAGTTTACTGGATTATCGATTTGAAGAACTATCCGAAGAGGAAACGAATGATTTGTTAGAGGAATTAAAAGTTACAGATTCGATAGATCGTCATTTATATCATTATTGGTTAAATAATCCCAATTTGGGTGCTAAGGCTGCGGAGGAAATGATTCTTCCTTTTGCACGTACTCAAAATCAAGATGGTGTATTACTTGTATCTAGGTTATTGCGGTTGGGAAAGATTATGAAACCAGAAAATATAGCGAGTATTAAACATTTAATAACTGTGACATCAAATATACAGATTCAGAGGAAAACAGCCAATATTAAGACATATCAGATGATGTTGAATTTATTCTTAACTGAACGATCAGAGGAAGAGTTTAATGAAATTTATCGCACGCCCTCTGGTCAAAGGATTGTTCGGCATTATTTGACAAGTAGTGAATATGATGAAGTTCAACGAAATGAGTACTCAAAACAAGCGTTGATCGAATTTCTTTACAAACGATCAGAGGAATATGAAACCATAGGGAAGACAGTCCTTTCATTAAGATTGGAAGAGATAGCTTCAGAAATTGCACTAAGCAAAGAATCCACTTATCGCATACACCAACGTTATTTGCATGATAATAATAAACGGAATATTACATTATCAAAACGAACATTATCGTTTTTTTGATTGAATGAATAGCAGGATAATTCTAAGGGAGAAAGTATGAACAGTATGATTAAAAGCAAATTGAAGCCAAAACCATTTACAAAAAAAGATTTTGAAAACTTTGATGGCTATTTTTTATTTCCGGAAATTGCTAATAAAATGTTTGTTACAAATTTTGAATATACCGCTGCAGGAGTAGAACATACAGATGTCTCTCACATTGGTTTTGTTGCGTTTACGACTAAGAGAATGAGAGAGTCTTTAGGGGTAAAAAGAGAATGGCCAGATGGAAATGAGGTAGTAAAAAGAGACCCTCAAAAATTTGAAGTTTTAGTGACTGAAAATCCAATAGATAGTCTGAAGAAGACTATCCCTCAATTTATTGTTCCTAATACTTGGGAGTTCATGTATCAAGTTGGTGATTATCTTAGAATGAATACAGATATTCCAGTTATTGCAATTACTGGATCGGTTGGTAAAAGCTCAACTAGAATGATGATCGAACATCTTTTAGGTGAAAGGTTTTCAGTGTTATCTAATGTTGGAAATCATAACACAAGATTTGCCATGCCTTTATACATGACTAGAATGGTCCAGTCTCCTGATATCTTAAACTTAGAGGTATCTCTAAATGCTTTAAATTACAAAGATAAAGGACCACAAACTCTTTTTATTAAGCCAACAATCTCTGTATTAACTTCAATCGGTTATGCTCATATGAGTGGCATGGCAGATTTGAATACTTTGGCCGAGTTCAAAGCGAATGTTTTTAAAGGATTAAGCAAAAATGGAGTAGCTATAATAAATCAAGATATTCAAACAGAACAATTTGAAATTGCTGTTGAGGAAGCTCAAAAAAGTACAGCGAATATTTTTACTTATAGCATGAAAGATGTTTCCGCAAATCTATTTCTGATTTCAATGAAGGAATTAAAAGATTTTACTGAGGTGACGATTTCTCTTAATAATGAGCTACACACTTATTATTTAAGTTTGTCTAGTGCAGGTATGGTAGAGAATTCATTGGCAGCGATTGCTGTACTGACTAATTTAGGACTAGATATTGATTTTTATCTTTCAAGATTTTCGACATTCTATTCTCTTCCTAAAATTATGGAGCGAAAGAAAGGATATATAGATGGTAAAAGAGTAGAAATTTTTGACGATACTCATAATGCTGCAATTCCATCCATGATTAACGCCCTTAGAAGCTTTACAAACAAAGTTCCTTATTATAACGGAAAGAAAATACTTGTACTTGGTCAGGTGGCTGATTTAGGTAAACACTCTGATGAGCTACATAAGAAACTTCTACCTCACATTAATAATTCAGGTGCTGATGTTTTGCTAGGCTATGGAGAAGGGATGAAAAAGGTTGTCTTGAACGCATCAATCCCAGGCCGGTGGTTTGATAATTTAGATAGCTATTTGGCGGCAATTAAAAGGAATATCACTGAAAATAGTCTGTTATTACTAAAAGGATCGATTTCAGGGAGTGATTACAAACGAATCAGTTTTCTATTAGACAAAGAGTTACAAAAAGAAAGAGTAATTGAATAGAGGAGATATGAAAGCGTGGCGAAGATAATACAGAATGTCTATCCATTAACCAATAAAATGTCAAAAGATTTGTTACACATTTCCAATCTTGCGTTACCTACTTTTTGGAGATTACATTACGGGGATTCGATTTCTTTTTCTATAGATGAATCGTTTGTGTTCGCACCTAATTCAAGCGGTCAGGTTCCACAATATAAAAGAGAACTATTTGTTCAAAAAGATCATACCTACTTTTTATGTTTTGAGGTTCATTGCACTGAACACCATTCAGGAAAATTTGGTATAGGTTTAGGAGGGTCAAAAAATTCTTTGGGCGTTTTAGAGAAAACGCCTGGGTTCATTTTAAAACAACAAGTTTTTCATTTTAAAGAGACACGAATGATTCCAATCTATTTTGGCGGAATGAATCAAGCAAATCTTAGTGGTGTAATAAAAAATGTTGTGATGATAGACATGGATGAATAAATTTCAATAGAAGTATAAGACTAAAAAATGGAGGAATTTTTCGTGAAAATAGTTGTACTAGCTGGTGGAAAGAGTAACGAACGAGAAGTCTCAATGACGTCAGGAAGTAAAGTAGCTAATGCATTGATTTCAAAAGGACATCAGGTATTATTGATTGATTTGTCATCAGGTCTTTCTGGATCTACTGATTTTAATTCGGCTTATGAAAAGTATCAAACAAAGCATTATAGCTATACTGTTTCAAAAGAAATACCTGATTTGGGAAACAATTCAAGCAAAGAGATAGGAGAAAATGTTTTAGAAATATGCGGTAGTGCAGATATCACATTTTTTACATTACACGGAGGTATAGGTGAGAATGGCAAGCTACAAGCTATTTTTGATGTGCATGGTATCAAGTATACTGGGTCCGATTATAAAAGTAGCTTGTTAGCGATGGATAAGTTGATCTCAAAAGAATTAATGAGATTTCATGATTTACCAACAGCGAATTGGCAGGTTGTTTCTGGATTAGAAGGTATTGAATCAATCAAATTACCAGCAGTAGTTAAACCAATTGATAGTGGATCAAGTATTGGAATATCAATCGTGGATACCAGAGACGAATTAAAACAGGCCATTAGCAAAGCTCTTAAATATACGAGCAACTCTAGAATTTTGATTGAAGACAAAATTGATGGAAGAGAATTTTCTGTTGGTGTGTTAGGTGAACAGGCATTACCAGTGATTGAATTAAAACCAAAATCTGGTTTTTACGATTATCAAAACAAATATCAAAAAAGTTTAACAGAGGAAATTGTACCAGCTGTTATAACGGATGACCTGAGTGATCAAATGAAGGAAATGGCTCTTAAAATTCATCAACTATTGGGACTAGCTGTTTGTTCGAGAACAGATTTCATTGTTGATGAACAAGACCAAATCTATATGATAGAGGTCAACTCTTTGCCAGGGATGACACCAAGTAGCCTGCTTCCACAAGAAGCTGAGGCCACGGGGATAAATTTTGAAGAATTGTGTGAACAAATAGTCACAAAATCTCTAAGTAAATATCGAATATAAAGTAAATAAGGGGCGAGTTGTACTGAATAAGAATTTTGGAAATTTTGATTCGCCGGAGGAAGATAACTTGTTATCTTTGTCAGATAAAGAAACGAGTCCTTATTGGAAATTGATTTATGGCTCTCCTACTCCGAAGTCTTTTAATGAACTCAGAATAGAATCAAATAAAAAGAATCAGGTGACACAGTATGCGAAAGAATTGTATGTGCAAAAGAATTGTGAGTATCTCCTTTCGTTAGAAGTGAACTGTCTAAAACACAAAACCGGGAAATTAGGAATAGGTATTGGTGGATTAAGGAGCTCACTGGCAGTTTCTAGTAAGACTGAAGGTTTTGTTTTATTAAAGAAAATTATTACTTTTGAAGAGAATCAGGGAATTAACTTTTTTGTTGGAGGTTTGAATAGAGCAAATTTGTCTGGTGTTATTAAAAATTTAACTTTAAAGCGGATATCTAAAAATGTTTTAAATGAAGGAAAAGATTTAGAAGAAAAAAAGATTTTTTTAAGTGATTCAGAAGCTGAAGCGATATTTATAGAAGAAATGAATCGAAAGTGTCAGTTCTTAGGGCTGACACAAACTGTGTTCAAAAATTCCCATGGTTTGTCAAATAACGGACAATTTTCTACATCTTCTGACATGCTAAAGTTGGGTTTGCATGCATCAGGATTTTCAGAAATTCTAAAAGTTTGGGGAGCGAAGAGACACACTGTTAAGATTGAAGGTAAAAATTACAGAACTATAGATATAAAAACTACTGGTATATCACAAGAACTAGAATCATCTTATAGCATTTTAGGATGTAAAACTGGGACTCTTACTCCGAATGTTTTTAATATTTTGATGTTGGTATGTGATGAAGACGAAAATGTATTTTTAGTATCGATTATGCAATCAAAAACGCTGAGTAGCAGGTTTATGGATGTAAAAAAGATAATAGATGTTGCTCGAAAAAAAATGTTGGATTCCAAATATAAGCCTACAGAAGTATTCGAAGCTTGTTCAGGTAGTATTTTACAAATTAAAAATAATCCATTTTATTGGACAAACTCCCAACATAAAATACTCTATTCCTTTAATGAAAATGTAGTGATTCCGCAAGCATCGTTAACCAAAGTGATGACAGCAATAATCATGCTTGAAAATATTCAAGATTTGAATGAAAAATTTAAGATTAAATTATCTGACATCGTCGGGGGAAGTGGTCCCATAATATTTGAAGGAGACGAAATAACCTACAGGGATGCTTTATTTTTAATGATGTTGCCTAGTTCTAATACTATTGCAAAAGCAGTTAGTCGAGTGATTGGGCATAAGCTATCAGGTAATAATTAAAAAGATGGAAGTTTTAAATTTGGTAGTAAACTAAAAGATTCTCCGGAGTTATCCGATAGTTTCGAGTAAGCTGATCAAATTCGTGAAGTAGAGTAGATGATATGAGGAATATCCGATTTAAATGATAACTAGAAAGTTTAGGAGGCTTTTCGATGAAGAAACTGGGTTTTATATTATTGGTATTTGTATGCGTACTATTTGTCTATCCTAGCACGTATGGCGCACAAAGCAGCTCTGATGTTCCAATTGATTCCGAGCATTTTACCGATCCGTTATTCATAGAGTATATCCAAACAAATTTTGATTTAGATAAGGATAATGTTCTTTCAAAAAATGAGTTAGATCAGGCGACTACTATCCATTTCAAAGAGAATATGTATGGTGCAACTAATCCCGCCGACACCGTACAATCACTTCAAGGAATTGAATATTTTTATAATTTATCTAGTTTATCTCTTTACGGACATGAGTATTTGCACCGATTGGATCTTTCTCAAAACAATAAACTGGAAAAGCTAGACTTTCTGTTTGGAGACCTTCTAGAGGTAAAGCTGCCGAATAGTTCTAGTTTAAAAGAGCTTGATCTGTTTGATAATTCTTTAAATAAGCTTGATTTATCTAATTGTAAAAATTTAACTAAGTTATGTTTGGACATGAATGGTTTTGAAAAAATCGATCTTTCTAAACTAAAAAAATTGAAGCACTTAACCTTAGCGAACAATTATCTTTCTAGTATAGATCTGTCGAACAACACGAATTTGGAATATTTAGAATTGGAACATAATAAACTAAAGACGGTGGATCTTTCTAATAATACTTCTCTACAATCGCTTGATATTTCTGGAAATAATATAGAAAAGTTTGATGCTAAAAATTTTAATCAATTGTTTGAGATTTTTTCAGATGAGAGTACGGATGTTACTATCTATTACTCTTCAAAAAATGACAAGAATTCGACTACTAACTTTAAAGGACATTGTACTCCGAACGTTTCGATCGAACTGCACAATAATTTCATCTATGATTCAGAAGGAAATATTGTAGTAGATTTGTCTAAAATTCTTTCACCAAATCTGCTTATGAATTTCTGGGAAATGCAAGATGATTTTGATAATGATACTTATTATCCCACTTCATTAACCATTCCAATTGATGAGCTCAATGATAAGTTCATCAAAACCTACACTTTTCAAGTAAATTCCTCCAAGAAGGAATGGACCTTCTATTTAAAAGATTCTGGTACTACCGAAACAAGCACCAGTAGCACGGAAGAAAGTAGTACAAAACCATCGTCAAGCAGTACAGAAGAAAGTAGTACAACGAAGCCATCGTCAAGCAGTACGGAAGAAAGTAGTTCGACGAAACCATCGTCAAGTAGCAGGGAAGAAAGCAGTACAACGAAACCTTCTTCATCAAGTAGTACCGAAGAGAGCAGTTTGACGAAGCCATCATCAAGTAGCAGGGAAGAAAGTAGTACAACGAAGCCATCGTCAAGCAGTACGGAAGAAAGTAGTTCGACGAAACCATCGTCAAGCAGTACGGAAGAAAGTAGTACAACGAAACCCTCTTCATCAAGTGACACAGAAGAAAACGGCTCAATGAAATCTCGTTATAAGTTAGAGATTTCTGATTTTACTCTACCTAGATACGCAGATTATAAACAGGCGATCAAAGAACGTGTGATCATCAAGAACTTGAAAGGTGAAGTAGTTTCAACAGATAAAGTGAATTTCACGATCACTAGTAGTGGGAATACTGACAAACTAGGTAAGATATCTGCGTTAATTACGATTTCTTATCCAGATGGGACATCATCTAAAATGATAGTAAAGATTAATGTTGTTAGCGGTATACGTGTTGAGGAAGCAGATATTTTCCGATTATTCTATGTCGGTGCTAATAAAGATTCATTTGATCCTTATTCGATTCTCGCTGCCTATGAAATTGGGATTGACGGGAAAATGATTAAATTAGGAAAATATGACGTGACTAAAAAGGTTGGAGTAGAAGTTCTCGATAACCCGCTTGATTTTTCTAAAGCAGGTGTCTATACCGTCCGATATAGGATTACGAATTCTCTTGGTGAAACATTGAATCATACTTATGAGGTCCAAGTACAGGAGGCATTGAAGGAGTTGTCGCTCACCGCAACAGATCAAGTGTTGTATGTAGGGGATAGTTTGACGGAGGATATGATCTATAGCTGGGCGAAGGTAGAAAATTCCGACCACCTTCAATTTGAAGTGTTGGATCAAGCAATTCCAATCAATAAGGTCACTAACAAATTAACTAAGTCAGGAGAATATACCATTCGCTATATCGCCTCTCAAAATTTTGGCGAAACAAAGGAGAAAATCATCAAACTGACTGTTAAGGATCGTCCGGTAGCTTTTCAGTCACCAGACACATCAGCAAAAAAAAGCCTAGCTAATACAGGAAAAGTGTCAGTTGGTGCATCGGAGAAGAAAGGAACGTTACCAAAGACGGGGAGTGAACAGTCGAGTGTTTTGCTTTCCATTATCGGATTTCTGTTGTTGGGCATGGTAGGTATTGTCAAAAAGAGAAAAGCTTTTCGTTTATAAGATTCAGCAGCAAAATATGGACTGGTTAAAAATATGGATCAATTTGATGCGATATTGAAATTGAATGGACTTGATACGAACGGTAATTTCACGTTAGGTCCAGTGAACTAGTTTCTTACAAAGAAAATGGAGGAAAAATGAAAGAGAGATGGTTATTCATTTTAATGATGCTCTTTTTACTCATCCCTTTATCGGTTAGTTCAGACGGTGTATATACCGGAAAAGATGAAAATAGTGGATTAACGGTCAACAAGTTTGAGAAAAGGTCTGGAAAAAATAGTAATAAAGGATGTGATTGAATGATAGTTAGAAAGTTGTTCTTGGTGGTTCCAATCTTTTGTTTTTTCTTCTGTTTTAAAGAGGTATCGGCAGATGAAACTCAGACTATCACGATTGAGAGCTATAGAACGCAATGGCATTGATACAAATGGAAGATTTACTTTGGATCAAGATGGAAACAGAATCAATTACTAAACATAGTAATAATGAAAAGAATGGAAAGGTGGGATTATATGAAAAAGAAGAAATTTGTAGGATGTATGATCGTTTGTTTGGCTGGTTTGTTGGGAAGTGTTGCACCGACAACTTTAGCTGCGGAAAGTGAGGCGATTCAAGAAAGTAGCAGTACCGTGGAATCTGTAGAATCTGAAGTACTTAATCATTCGACAGTTTCCAGTACAGAAAATTTACCAGAAATAATTGGAGCAAAGGATCGGACGCTAAAATGGAGTCAATCCTTTGATCCCAAAGAGGGAGTTACTGCAAGGGACTCTAAAGATGGTGTTCTAACAGATAAAGTTAGAATTACTGGAAAAGTTGATACCTCAAAAGCTGGTACCTATTCGTTGACTTATTCAGTGGAAAACTCTCAAGGGAAAAAATCAGAAAAAGCAATTGTGATAACAGTGCAGCCTAAGGTAGAAGTGAAGTATCAGTTGACAATCGCTGATTTCTCTATACCTAAAAATTCGAAGCTAGCTGAAGAAATCCAAAAACGTCTCGTAGTTAAAAACAATGAGAATAAGGTTGTTGATACTAAGGGAATAACAGTCGCTGTGGAGGGAGGTCAATTAGCAGATAAGTTAGGGACTTCAACAGTGAAGTTTTCAGCGACCTTACCAAATGGAAAGGTTCTTACTGATAAGGTGACAATCACAGTCATTAATGGAATTCGTATTGCCGAACCTAAAGTTGGTTATACCCATACTGGCTCTATTTATGAAGATGCGATTGATTTCATGAAGTATATTGAGGCCTATGAAATAGATGGTCAAGGGAAAGAAAAGCGGTTAGGTGCTTATGATGTGGATACTAAATTTGGAATCAAAATTGTTAAATCGGATCTAGATGTTTCGGTGGCAGGTAAGCATGCGATCGTTTACCAAGTAATCAACTCATTGGGTGAAATAGTCGACCACACCTCTTATGTCACTGTGGTGAAAGAGAAAAAAGAAGTTGTGCCTCCAACGATTCAGGCGGAAGATCATGTGCTTTATGTAGGAGATGTTTTGACTAAAGAAATCGTGTTAGGTTGGGCGAAGACAACGGGTGCGGACAAGTTGATTTTTGAAGTTATCAATGATCAAATTCCAACAACACAAGGAACCAATCGTTTAACAAAAGCTGGAGAGTATAAAATACGTTATCTGGCTTCGAGAATGGACGAACAAACTCAAGCAGAATTAACTGCACAAAAGGATATCACCCTTACAGTGAAGGAAAAGAAAACAACGGAAAAAGTTATTCCAACAAGTAGTGGAACGACTGTGAAGAAAGTGGCTCCAAACACAGATGGAAAAGTAAAAACATTGCCTAAAACGGGGTCAGAAAAATCAAATCATTTATTTGTTTTTAGTGGAATAATGATGGTTGGTATCGTAATCATTTTATCTGTTTGGAAAAAGCGAACAGTTGAATAAATCTAGTTAAAAGAGAACTAAGAAGAAAAATGCGATTCAGAAGCTAAAGGATAGTTCAATCGTCTATAGAGAAAGGATTGGTTCTCTAAAATGGCCAATTTATATCTGATTCAACTATCCTTTGAATAATTCAGAAGGGAGGGTATAGATAAAGTAGGTATAAGAATGAGGTGATAATAGAAATGAAAAAGTGGATGCTTGGAGGTTTTTTTGTGGGAGTTTTTGGTCTATGCATGAGTCTTTATGTTTCGCAAGAAACGGTACAGTGTCAAGTAAACTCAAACGGAGAAGTTGATTTAGTGAACAATAATTCTTCGACACCGCCCAAAGATCCTACAAACCCATCGAATGCTAATGATTCGGGAGATTCTAACAATCCACCAACAAATGAACGAGGACCTTTGTCATTGGATGTCGTACCAAAAGGCTTCTATTTTGGCACACAAAAAATGTACCATGCTGCTCATAACTATTATGCAACTGGGGTTGACAGTCATATTCAGTATTTACAGGTGACCGATAACCGTGATGCAGGAACCTATGGGTGGTCATTAAGGGTCCGACAGGATGGTTATTTAAGAAATGAACATTCAGATTACGAGATAAAAGGTTCGACATTGATCCTTCCAATGGGAGAGACGAGAAATAGAAATAGCAACGAAGGATCTAGTGAAATTACCTCTGAATTGGATTCATATGGTGTAGAAATAACGAATGATGAAAAAATAATTTTCTCTGCATCAAGTGATCCGTCAAAAAAAGCTGGTAAATCAACCTCAACAAATTCTTGGCAATCTCAAGAGGTTATGCTCACCATACCAAAGAACATGGTTAAGGAAGGCGAATATTCGAACAAAATTTATTGGATCTTAACCGATGGAGGTCCAACAAACTAAAAAAAGGGGATATATATTATGAAAAAGACAAAACTGATGATTGTGAGTTTAATGGTAGGTTCAATGCTTGTCGGAGGAGCATCGCAAGTATTAGCAGCAGATTCGACTGGCGAAATCACATTTACTGAAAATACAGGTGGCGGTGACCCGAGTGATCCCGTTGATCCTTCTAAACCTAAACCGGACCCTAAGCCAGATCCAACACCAGAAGCTGGGCCATTAATCTTAAAGGTTATTCCTAAATTTGATTTTGGCACTCACGAGGTAGAACAAGCTGGTAAAACATATTCGGATAATGAGCCAACGAACACATACCTTGAAGTACGTGATAATCGAGATGCTGGAACGAATGGGTGGTCTGTGACAGCTAGTCGTACAGAATTTTCAACAGGGACAAAAGATCTAACAGGCTCAACCTTATCTCTACCAAAAGGGGTTGTTAGAAATAGTATTGCAAATACAACACAAGGGAATACTGCGACAACAGATATTGTCCCAGATACATCTATTTTAGCGTCAGCTGGAGACATTCCATTAACAGGCTCGTCAGTGACCGTTCTAAATACTGTTGTTAACAGTGATCTTGTAGGTAAAGCAAATACAACTAGCAACATCATTGAAAATGGTGATCGTGCAGAGTTAACTGTTGCACCGGGTACAGCGTCTGTTGGAACATTTACTTCAACGATCACTTGGACTGTGACAGCCGCACCATAATAATTATCATGCAAACGGCTATACTACCGTTTTGAAAGGACGAATTTCCGTGAAACGTTTACAAATTGTTTTTTTGACAGTCATTCTTTTTTTTTCCATAATTCCTCATTCTTTAGTATTTGCTGAGGAAGGAGAAAGCGCAGGTTACAGTGTTGCCAAAATTCCCCCGACCATTTCGCAAATTGATGAATCAAGCTCATTTTACGATTTATTGGTCAAATCGGGAGACGATTTTGAAATTCAAGCAGAACTGACGAATCATGGTTCTTCAGAAACAAAGGTGATTATGAAAGACTATACGACCTATACGAATAGTAATGGAGAAATCAATTATTCAGCGCCTTTGCCAAAAAAAGAAGAAGATAAAAGTTTAAAAATTCGTTTTTCTGATATTGCAGAAATTGACGGGAATGGAACAGTGACACTCTTACCTGGAGAGAAAAAAGTTGTTGCAATGAAAATAAGCGTTCCACAGGAGGCTCCAGAAGGCGTTATTTTAGGCTCATGGTATTTTGAAAAAGACGAAGAAAATAAAACGGAAAAGGAAAAATCAAAAAGTAAGAAGAGTAGCATTACGATTGAAAATCGTTTTGCTTATGCAATGGCAGTCAAACTAACCGTTCAAAAAGAAATTGATGAGCCTAATATGAATCTTTTAAAGGTTTTTCCTGATCTGAACAATTACCAAAAGGTGATTAATGCAACTGTTCAAAATGATCAGCCAGCGATCATCTCAAATTTGAATTTTACAGGTAAAGTTACCAGAAAAGGTCAATCAGAGGCTTTGATTAATGGCAAATTGAAAGGGCGTAAGATGGCGCCAAACTCCAATTTCAATGTTCCTTTCTTTTTGGGAAAGGAGCAATTGAAGGCTGGGGAATACACGCTTCATTTAAGTGCCACTACTAAGGATGATAAATGGGCCCAGAAAACATGGGCGTGGACAAAGGATTTTACGATTACAAAAGAAGAGGCGGACAAGTTGAATGAAGAAGCCATCAACGATCCAGAGCCTGAGCAGAATTATTTACTATATCTATTGATAGTTATCATCATTTTGTTAGTCATTCTTTTGCTGGTACTCCTTTTACGAAGAAAGAAGGAAAAGAATACTGAACAATAGAAGGAAGGGGAAGTGATGAAACGTTTTTCAGTACTAGGAAGTATTGCTTTGTTGGTAGTTCTTCTATCAGTTTCTCCCATGTTAGTAGTAGCTGAGACCTCTAGAGCTGAATCAGAAACAAGTATCACATTCTCTGGTTGGGGAGATGCGGAACTAATCCCCCCCGCAATAGACGGAGCACAAACCAGTGGGCAGACCAACAAAGGTAGTAGTATTGGCAACTCAACGGCTGCGAAAACATTTCCAAAAACGGGAGAAATTTTTAATGGCACTATGATTCTTCTTGGATCTATCTTGGTTTTCGTCATACTGTTGTTCATTTATAAAAATCGTGGAAAGGATGAGAACAATGAGATGTAAAATTTTTAGACTGGCAACTAGTCTTGTTTTGGTACTAAGCATTGTTCTCTCTTCCATAAGTGCAACCGCTGTAGGAAAGGAAACAAGCACAGTTGATCCGCAAGTACAGTTATTAGTAGATGGAATGTCTGAAAAGTCGATTGATCATCAGACAAAGCAAATTTCTATGAAGATTGGCTACACACCTATCGAGTTAGTGGATCATTCTGTACAGACAGATAGCTTGCAGATAGATCTTCCAGATGGCATAACCTATTCACAAGAGAACAATCAAAGTCTAGCATCTACAGTGACGATCAATGAAGAGTACAATATAATGGAGATTGATCTGAAACAAATGTATGAGGAATCAATCATTCTGGATATTGTATTTGAACAGCTAACGGATCAAACAACTCTAACAGGTAGACACTACGTAAATGGACAAGTTATTGGGACAACAGAAGAATTGATAATTAACAAGAAACACGATGTAGAAACAAGTATGTTGGAAACGGACAGTGTCGAAAAAGAAAGCATTATAGACGACACAAGTCCTTCTGAAGATGGAAGTGAAGCAGCTCTTTCTACACGTGAAGCAAGAGCGACTTTAGACTTAGGTATATCAACCACAAGAACGTTACCAGTAGCTCAAGTAACTGATGGTCAATTTGAAAATGTCAGTTATTTTGATGTAGGTTCCCGCGAAGAATGGAACGATGCGTTATCGATTGGTGTTTCAGCAACGAGTTCAAGCAACAATAACAACAAAACAGAGATTACCTACATTAATATTACTGATAGCTTTAAAATGTCAGATAGCACAAGCGGAGCTGGAACGATGTTGGTTCGTACCAATCGAACTGATAAAAAATTGATTATTAACGGAAACAATCATTCTGTTGATTTTCGAGAATTCACGATGTTGTTCTATACGAATGATTGGGATGTCGTGTTTCAAAACATCACTGTATATAACGGAAACGACTGGGGTGTTACTGATTTGTACACTCCTGGTCGGAAGACGATTATTACCGTTCATAACTTTACTCAGTATGGAGCGCAGGCCTTTGAAGGTTCTAGGGGACGGATGATTCTTTCGGGAGATACATCCATGACAAGCTCTCCCACAGAAACCTATGTATCACCAATCGATGGAGTGACTGTGACGATTGACCAACGATATGTTTCCGGGGCCTATCGCGGAAGCTCCAATGTTGCGGTTGGGGAAATCTATGTCAAGGCCGGGTCTAACATAACGATGGACAATGGCCGTCTAGGAGCAAATTTTGTGTTTTTCCCTCGTGGAAACTTTTATACGGAGGATGGCACAGCTACCAAAATCACGATGAGCAATTTAAAAACGCCAACGAAATCAGGACCTTGGTATGTAAATGACTACGCCCCGGGAAATATCTCGCTTGTTGCGGAACTTCCATTGGATGCGAATATATGGCCTGATAGTCATCGACCGGCGTCATTGATAGGGCGAAGTAACAGTATCTATTTTGGAGATAACACTGAAGTAGAGATTCATAACGGTGCACCGAGAAGAGATCATGCGACAGTCTTACAAATGGAAGTAGCTGGAAGTTCGATCGAATTAGGTGAGAATGCATGCTTCACTGGGCTGGTGGATGAAACAACAGCTGTCAGCGGGAAAGACAAGACGCCGATTTATTTCACAAGTACTGGTTCGATCAAG
The DNA here is from genome assembly GCF_059374735.1 of Enterococcus sp. GPZ-007. NCBI lineage: Bacteria > Bacillati > Bacillota > Bacilli > Lactobacillales > Enterococcaceae > Enterococcus > Enterococcus sp. GPZ-007. Next base: position 24,578 of record NZ_JCAFYN010000038.1, read on the forward strand.
CTTGGCAAAAATGCCAGCTTTGATTTAAGTGTGGGTGAAACCAATGATCCTAATAAAGCTGTAGGTGATGCGATTCATTTTGTTGGTAAGGCCAGCTTAGATCTTGCTGAAAGCTCAAACTTTAAATTACGAAGTGCCAGCAGCAATACAAACGGGCTCTTAAAAATGAATACTGCGGGATCTTCGATCAATATTGAGGATCAAGCGACCTTTGATATCGGCTTTACTCGATCTACAGAAGATCATTTGTTTTCTTTAAACGGCGCGCTGAATATTCCTGCGGCTAATGGCTACGTTCATCGGATTCGTCTATGGGATAATGGCAACTTTGACGATGCGAAACCAGACAATAGTTTCCAGCCATTAGACAAAACGAAGATTACCTACAACAATACATCGATTAGTTCGAAATCAACGAATTTAGCAGATGGTTTTGTTGATAATGGGACAGTTAGCAAATTCAATTCAGAGTATACGTCAAAAGCGCAACGGTTAGTCATTGATCCGATCGTCTTCAACGTGAAGTCAATTGATGAGTTAACCAATGAAACAAAGACCGAGTACTCAGTGACAGGAACGGCCGAGCCGCCAGGCGGAATGGTCGAATTATCTGGCGGACCATTGGATTTTCTGTCAGCTGATCAGAGACAGGTGACTGTCCAGGCAGACGGAAGTTACGAATGGAAAGGACCTTTATCACGTCCCTTCCATTGGGGCGAGACGATCAAAGTTAGCTATATCGGTCATTCAGATAAGTATTTAGAAACAGTCGTAAAAGATGTGACGAAACCGGAAGGGAAAGGTCGAACGATCCATGTAATCGAAGGAGATACCATTCCTGCTATTAAAGATTTTATTACAAGTGTTGAAGATACGAACGCGTTGGAGACAGACAAAGATCAATTCGGATACAATTTTGCCGGTAGCGAAATTAATTCGGGGAATGTTGCAACTATTACGAATGGGCAGGACACGCAAGAATTTGTCGATCAAGTAGTTATTGATGACACCCGTGGCAACGATTCTGATCCAGTAGAGGTGAAATTGATCGTTCATGAGGCAGATACAATCAATTCCATTACGGCAAATAACTTGATAGTTCATTGGAGTGATGTATCAGGCTTTGCAGTCGGCTCGACCGAATACGCTCAATATCTGAAACAAGCCATGGACACACAGGTACAAACAATTATCGATGGAAATATAATTAATTTGTTTTCTAATGTAGAGGTAGAAAATTTAGCTTCTATTCCCAATACAGTTGGAGGTCCATACAATGTAAAGTTCATTGTTCGAGCAGACAGTACGAATCAATTAAGTGCTGACTTGATCAAGGAAGTGCAGCTTACGATAAAATCTAACTTGGTTGATCCAAGAGATCCTTCGACTCGAGAGCCGAAAGATCAAGAAAATGGAGGAACTGGCGAAAATGGGGAGCTTCGTTTAGATTATGTTCCATCAACATTTGACTTGGGAACCAGAGAAGTTGAATGGAAGGATATGGAGTATCAAGCGATGGGCGATACCGATCAGTGGATCCAAGTTGCAGATGAACGCCCAGCAGCAACTGGTTGGACACTGAAGGCTTCTGCTACACCGTTTACTTCAAATGGAGATCAGCTATTAGGTGCAAATTTAGTAATTCCACAGGGTGAGATGTATAACAAGAAAACAGCTAATACAGTTAATCCTAGAGGACTGGTTTCTAAAGGTGAGGTTTGCCTAACAGCAATTGCTTCAGAGGTCTTTAGTGGTGACGGTGAAAACTCGAAGGAGGAGTCAACATATGTTTGGAGGAAAAATCAGGTGAAATTGAGGGTTCCAACAGGTCAAGGTCAAGCTGGTAAAAGCTACAGTTCTAAAATTACATGGGTTGTAGAAGCCGGTGCTCCGAATTGATTAACGATTGCCTAGAATCAAAAAGTAAATTGCAGAAATAATAGAAACGTTTCTCTTGCTACAATTAGCACCTGCGGTATTTTTGAACGCAGGTGTGTATTTGTCATTTAGGCAGCATAAATGTAGATATCCTATACTAGGTCCTACTGATGGCGAAGGAATTTTTGTATTACATCAATATTGATTTGGAGGCTTTAGCTGAAATCAATTTTCCTGACGATGACGAACTGGATATTCGATTGGATGCATGGCTGTTGAGTGCAATTGGGGCTTATAGGGATTCAATTTGAAAATATATCGAAAGAACAAGCATTCCAGATTTTCGCGGAATTGCTGCCGATCGCAAAAGATAAGTATCCTAACTGGATTTCGATCTCCAAGGATTTTATTGCACAAGAACAGCACACGAAGATCAATAGTAAAATGGCACAAAAGCAGTTGGAGAATTATGACACTTATCTGACCTATAAGGCGGAGAGTCCGTGGATGATGTGTCCGTTGGAGGAATATTTAATAGTAAAGCATCGAATATATCAGAGCTTATTTAAAAATATATTATTAATTCAAAATTTTTGACAAAAAAATATCGATGAAGATTGAAAGGACAGTGTAAAAATGTGGAGCTCCATTTTCAACATACTAATATATGCAATTTCTAGTATTCTTTTCTGGATGGTAGTTTTTTTACTCCTTTTTGCACTCAGTCTTTTCGTCATCGGGAAAATTGCTTTGAAACATGATACTAAAATCCAAAAGGAGAACATCTTTCTTCAAAATGATTTTTGTGAAACAACAGAATTTTTCGATCAAATTTCTGTGATTTTGCATTTACTTTCTAACGAGGATGAACGTCTTTGCCAAGCAATTGAAATGTTAACTTTAGAAAGCAAAGTATTCTATGCACAAAAATGGTTACCTGAAATATGCATGGAGGCTTCAGATGATTTTGACGGGTGGTCACTAATGATATTTACATTAGATAAATTTGGCTATTTGTCATATAACGATTGGAAATTCACCATGGAAGATATTCTAGGTAATCTTGAGAGAAATTTGAAAAAATACAATATTAAACTCAACATTTTTGATGGATATTCTAACAAAGAAAGAATAATTGATCCTTTAGAGTTTCCTAGAATTGCAAGCTATTTGCCAGAAGGTTATGCTTTAGCAAGTATAGATACAGGAGGAGATTCCTACGCGTTAACAGTAGCGCCGATAACTAATGTTGAAAAGGCTATTAACATAGCTGAATCAATGAAGAACCCCCCATTTGTTAAAGGTATTGAAATCATAAAAAAATGAGTATTTAACAATTAGAATGTTAAAACTAAAACACGTGATGTAAAATAAAAACTCATCTATTTTTTTAGAAATAGTAACTATTAATCTGTTAATAATAAACGTTTTTTTAATCCTAGTGATTGAACTGATTTAAAATATGTGATTTTCTCATAAAGTATAGAAGACAACCAGTAACAAAAAATTGAAAGAAATCTATTTATTTGATTATTGTTGAATTTGAAATATTGGCTTCTGTACACATAATGTAATTACATAATATGTACGAAAGCAGTTTTTGTCAGGGGAACTAAGACCTGAACATTAGGAACTCTATCACTTTGACTGTACCTAAGGAGTTTAATATAAAAGAGGGAACGGACGTTGAAGCTAGGTTAACGAAAAATGGTATCTTTTATGAATTTGTTGATGATGGCTCCATGATTTTGATGCGCAACTGTTAGAAGATTTGATTAGTGAAGGATATATCGATCAAGATTTATTGGCTGAATTTAAGAAGCGTAAAAAGAACTTGCCTCATGCTCTAAATAAATTAGCGGAGGAAACTTTGGCAGAAGAAAAGCAATGAGCAAAGCGGAATTGGAGAAAGAGATTGGCTTATGAATTCAATAAAAAAAGTCGTGCATCCGCACGGCTTTTTACTTACTCTTCTACATACTCGATAATATCCCATGGTTGGCACTGCAAAATCTTGCAGATACTGTCTAGCGTATTAAAGCGGACCCCTTGATGGAAATCTCAAGAGCTGCAAAAATCAAGAAAATAGACACCACTCAAAAAAACTATCTGTACAATTAAAAAAATCGAAGACAAAACAGTGGTAATGGTTCTGGTGGATCGATTCATGATTGTCACACCTTTCAAAATGATATCAAGCGAAAAACAAGGGCATACTGCCATATTATTGCCCAGTATTTTGAAAGACCTTAAGAGTTTTGAATAGAAAAAGACAAAAGCCTTCTTATTTTGAAAGCTTCTGTCTTTTTGATATTCGATTCACTTATCTACAATGCACTTTCATGCTCCATCAGTTCTGGATAATACTCGAATTCTTCAAAGAGCTTCGGATCGTAATCGACAAAGCGCTTGACCCAATTCTTAGCTTCAAAGAAATCGCGCATTTCTTGTTCTGCGGGGTGATAAGGGATATTCAAGAAAGCGGTCAATTTGCTGAGATCTTCTCCGATCATGAAGACATTTCTTGGATCATACATCCGATAAAACGGCAGGACCTCATTGCAGGTGATCAATTTCTTCTGCAAGAAGAGTGATTCAAAGGTTCGTAGGGTCACACCGAATTGTCCGGCACGCAGGATTTCCAGGATTCCTTTGCTGCGTTTGACTAATTGCAGGTATTCGCCATAAGGCAGATAGCCTTCTTGTTCATTCCCACGTTTTGGCAGGATGTGATAGAAGGTTGAGAGTCCCAACGCTTCGAAGCGTTCTTTTAATTCCATCGCCTGCTGCTTGCGGCCGTTGTCATTGGCACCGAAGAAAATATCATATTCAGTGTCGTGCAAGGGCTCGCCGACAGATTGAGTGTAGAAGGAGCTATTGTGCTTCAATCCGAGATCCCGCGCTTCTAGTGGATCGAAGTGATAGATTTCATTGATCGCGGGTTCTTTTTGGGCGGCATTCAGTTTGCGATAGTGTTCTAATTTAAAGTGGTTCCAGAAAAACAGGACGATCTTGGCTTTTGTGAAGGGACGGATGCGTGCAGCCATCTCCGTTTCGAAGCCAAAATCTAAGAATATAATTAATTGAAAATCTTTCAAGTATTGGCGTAAATAATCGTTGCTTGCTTCAAGTAGTTCTTTCCCTGAACAAACGCTAACTTCAGTAACGGCAGGGAAAAAGTACAGTGAACGGTCTTTAGGGACGATCAAAACATCAGAATTTTTCATATTTCTCCCAGCTTTCGTATTAAATTTTTCTCATCATAGCGCTTTAGATAACGAATTGCGATTTTAATGCTTGAGAAAAATAACACAAAAAGAGAGGCTGACTATGGGATAAGACAGCCTCTAAAGGGATATACGCTGTGAAGGTAATAACTCTTTCACATAAACGTAATAATTTGTAAATAATTAGTGAGCGCGATTGAAGCGTGCGATCCATTGTTTATAGGGCAACACACCGCCTAGGAAATAGGTGATGATTGCTTGGATCGGAATCCAGATCACGGTTTTGATCAAACGTGGTGCCCAGATCAACCAGCTATTCAATGGCACGTGGTACATCATTGCCAGCCATAGTGGCGTCAGGATCAAGTTGATCACGATTGTGGTTACTAACACCGATTGAATCGAGTTCTTCCACGTAATCTCTTTCTTATAAAAGAAGTAGCCATAGATCACTCCTTCAAGAAAGGCATTGATGGTGAAGCCGATAAAGAATGGTGCCTTCGCAAAAAGTGACATTCCAATAAAATCAGCAATCACAGCGCCGACCCCTGTCCAAAATGGACCGAACAGCATTCCCATAATGATTTCGGGGATAAAGGTAAAGCTGACCTTGAGAAATTGTGTCTCGATTCCTAATATGCGAGACAGGGTGACCATCATGGCGATTAATAGCGCCATCATTGTGATGCTTCTAGCATCAAGGTGTTTCTTCATTTCTAGCATCTCCTCATAGAGCTGCTACATCTGCATGCAGCGAATGCGAAAATAAAACCGCAGACCAAGTCTTTCGTCCAGAGGACAACATCCCATCCCTCCAGCACTTAACGCTTTATTTTCTACTCTGATTTATTTTTGGGGAAGTCCCCGTGAAAATACTAGCACAGAATGAAAATGGAAACAATCTTTTCATACCATATTCGTGATTACCAAGTCATTTCTTTTTTTATAAGAAAGTTGGGTAAATTTTTGACTATTTTAGAGGTATTATAGATTTAGAGAATTTCTTAGAAAGAAGGGAAAAACATGGCGGTAAAACCATTAAATGAGAGGCAGCTTTTTCGCATGAAGCGGGTGAGCCTGGAAAAACGCATCAATCAATATTATTCAGAAACGCAGGATGTTGATTCGGTGATCGAATATGGCATGGCAGTCTTGGTATTTAATGCCATCACAATGACGAATTATTCGTTTATCTGCAAGGATCTATTCAAGGAGATCTTCTTGACCAGTGAGCCGACGGAGATTATGCGAGAATATTGTCTATATTTTTATGATTATTTTGAGTACCAAGAATGGGAGATCGTACGGGATCGGCTGTTTAAAAATCGCGCAGAATTTTCCGAGCGGACACGAGCGATCCGACCTGAAACGAAGTATGTACGGGCGGCTTCTGTTCCGACGAACAAAAAGCTAGATTGGCTTTATGAGAATTATTTGGAGGAGTGGCAAAGAAAGCTTGCTGTGAAGGAACGTTATAATTATGCCCTCAACACTGTTTTTTTAGATGAAAATGGGAAGCGGCACAAGCAAAAGTTTCTAAATGCAGATGTCAGTATACCGCCTACTAAATTAAAGACACTGCTAGAACTATTGACACGATTAACGATCTTTGAAAAAAATGGCGTTCGCAGATTTTATGAGAGCGTATATCCTGAATGTGAAATATCTGTAGGGCGTAAACATTATGCTGATGAGGCGAAAGATGCAGCCTATCTGCAGCGCAAGCGGGAAGAGGCGGAAACACTATAGAAAAAAGGGGAAATAAATGTGAAGCCGTTACAAGAACGACAGCTATTTCATATGAAGCGAGACTCTCTAGAAAAGAAAATCTTTCAATATTATTTAGATACACAAGATGCAGATCAGGTAATCGAGTATGGTATGGCGGTCTTAGCTAAGAATTCAATCGTAGTCGAGGACTATTCCTTTCTATGTAAAGACCTGATTCGCGAGATTTTCCTAACCTGTGAGCTGACTGAAAAAATGCGGGACTTTTGCTTATACTTTTATGATTACTTTGAGTTCAGTGAATGGGAGAAGGTGCGAAACAGACTATTCAGAAATCAAGCTGAATTCTCTGAGCGGACACATTCGATTCGGCGGGATATGAAGTATATTCGTGCTGCATCAGCACCGACGCTCGATGCGATCACCCCAATGATCGAGGAGTTTACAAAAAACTCTTCAGAGGAGGTAAAAGCGGACTGCTTAGCTAATCCAGACCTGTTCGAATTTACACTCAAAACAGTTTTTGAAGACGAAAAGGGCAAAAGGACGAGTCTGAATTTGAAGAATGCGGATTTTGGTAGAACACATGAGGCATTGGTCGTATCATTGGGGATTTTGGCGCGGTTGACGATCTTTCAGAAGGACGGAGTCCAACGCTACGCGAATGTAATTTGGAAAAAATGTAAACGTACTAGTACTTTATTGGATTCCTGGCATTCAGCGTAAGAGGATAAAAAAGTAAAAGCGAGTAAATAGAATAGAAGCAGTCGGTTACAGTTGTGAACCGGCTGCTTTCTTAGCTTAGAAGGTTAAATATTCAATACATTAGATAATGAAGACGATGAAGCTCCAGCCGCAGCCTTTCTTAAAGGTCGTATAGAATGGCGAAAAATTATTGTCTCCGATATCATTCTCGAACACTGCTTGACTGGGATCATTTTTCAGGTAGTAAACCTTCAATTTTGCTGGGAACTCACCATTGTCATCATTGCGATACGTGAAGCGCTTTGTCTGCTTACGACCGTTGATCGTGTATTCATATGTCACAAAAATTTTGGAGTAATCACTCATATCATCCGTCGTTTTGGTCGAATAGTGCCTTTGAAAATCTCGCCTATTAGTTTGGCTGGTTGGCGCTGATTCAAGATTGCGAACAGACGGAACGTGAAGGTCAGACAGTCGAGATGCCTGCGCCAGGGATCAAGTGGAATCAGATGGGCCCCTTGCATGAACAATTCTATGCGGATCAAGAGGGCAAGAGTCTGTCAGACATGATCACGTTGTTCAATCAATCAGTCGACACCACCTGTCAGTGGCTCGCTAGCTTAGATGATGAGGTGCTGTTCTAGCCCGGCGGCAGAAAATGGGCGCAGTCGACCTCTTCGAATTGGCCTGTTTGGAAGTGGGTCCATATCAACACTGTCGCGTCATTCAAGCCATTCAAGTCATTTCGCACGAAGGTTCGCAAATGGAAGAAGTTACGGGCAGCATAAAAAGAGACCGAGGAAAATGAACTCATTTTCCTCGGTCTTTTGCTTACCAAATACTTACGCGTTTTTCAGGAGCTAAATACATCGCATCTGTTGGCTGAATATCAAAGGTTTGATAGAAGTCTGCCAGATTCTTGACTTGGACATTCGCCCGTAATTTGTTTGGTGCGTGAACATCAATGGACAGGAGTAATTGGGTGTATTCTTGCCGTGCCTTCATCCGCCAGATCGTTGCCCAGTTGATGAAGAAGCCTTCAAGATCGACGTCCTTGTCTTTCTTCGCTGCTTCTAGAGCACAGCTTAGTCCGCCTGCATCAGCAATATTCTCTGAAACAGTCAGTTTGCCATTGACCTTTCCACCGGCAATTTCCAAACCGTCGAACTCAGCAATCATTTGATCTGCTAATTCTTGGAAATGCTTTTGATCCTCTTCGGTCCACCAATTGTTCATGTTCCCGTACTCATCAAAGAGTGAGCCGTTGTTGTCAAAGGCATGAGAGATTTCATGGGCGATGACAGCACCAATACCGCCAAAGTTCTCGCTGCTAGATTGCTCTAGGCTGTAAAACGGCGCTTGGAGAATCGCCGCAGGGAAAACGATGATATTGCGGAATGGATGGTAATAAGCATTCACTGTGTCAGCACTCATTTCCCATTCATCGCGTTGTACCGGTTGATTCCATTTCGCGTAATCCTCTTTGCGCTTCAACTGGCTGAAATGCAATGCGTTACTCAATAATGTACCGCCTTTTTCCGCGGGTGTTACTTTGAATTTTGAGTAAATTGGCGGGATCTTATCTGGATAGCCCACGTGGATGCCTAGTGTACTTAGCTTCACGATGGCTTTTTCACGGGTGGCTTCACCAAGCCAAGTGTTGCTGCTGAGGCGTTCTTGGTAAATTCCCACCATGCGCTCCACCATTTGTTCGACATCTTTCTTGGCTTGTTCGCCGAAATATTTCTTGCCGTAATAATCTCCGACGATTTGGTCAAAGCGTCCGGAAGCCAAGTAGTAGGCTGCCTTCTCCTGTGGACGAGCTTCTGGTGCGCCAGACAGCGCACGGCTGTATGTGCCGCCAACTTGACGGAACTCTTCGCTGAGATAACCGGTCAAGGCATTCAGAGTCATAACGATCATCCAGCTTTTCATTTGCGGGAATGTGTCTGGATTGACTAACTCATCGAGTTTTTCAAAAAAGGCTGGTTCCATCACGATGATCTTTTCAGGAACTTCGCCAATCAAGCCCACCAGTAATTTCTTCAAATCAAGATGCTGGCTGTGTTTGATAAATTCTTCGCCGCTTTCTGGGTTGTACATTTTACTGTAATCGGCGCTTTCTTCTGCACTTTTTACGTGTGGGGCCAGTAATTTATCGTATTGAAGTGCTTCATCGATGATTTTTTCGGCTGCCGCTGCGTCATAGCCTGCTAAATCAAAAAGCTTCATGGTCATTTCTTTGAAGATCGTTAATAGCTGCGGTGCCTGTGGATGATCCGCTTCGTAATAGGTTTTATCCGGCAAGATCAGGCTTGGTGCACCGGCAAATAAGGCGTTGATCTTGGTATTTTTCATATCTGCATCCACGTCTACGCCGAAAGGTAAAGGAAGACCTTCGAGAACCCAACTGGTCAATTGTTCTTCGAGGTCTTGAAGATCAGTTAACTCCTCGACTTGCTTAAGTAACGGCAGCAGAGGAGCCGCGCCGTCTTGATCGCGTTTTTGATAGTCATTGGCTAGTTTGAAGTAGGCAATGTATTCCTTCATCAAGTCATTTGGAATCAATGAAGCCTCCTCGCTCATTTTCTTTGTATCGGCGATTAATAGGTCGTCGATCTCATCGACAAGATCTTGAAAACCGCCGGTTGCGGGCTTGTCAGCGGGAATCGTTGCTTCTTCGATCCATTCACCATTGACTGCTTCGTATAAATCTTCTTTGATTTTTGTGTTATCCAAAATTTATTCCTCCGTCCTTTTTTGCTAGTTCTTTCTGTTACTATCCATTATGATATAACTTAAGAAGATACACAAAAGAAAATGATTCGGTGGTGGAGAATATGGACTATCCAATTGATCAATGGGTCGAGTTAAAGAGCTTTGACACCTATCGCGAGTGGAAAACACCGCGGGGATTTTTATGCGGAACCTATGCTAGCAGTGCGCTGCTGGCGTATTGGCAGGATCAGCTAGATGTGGATTGCTTGCCAAGTGGGTTAAGAGAAAAGAATAGTAAGCAAAATGAGCAGCTGATTCACGCATTGCAGCCTTTATTGCAGCCGATTGATTTTCCGACCATGCCTTTACAGATATCCTTTGGCTTGAATCGCTTCTTTCGCCGCTATCGTATTCCATATCGGGCAAGAGGGACTGTGGCGGGTTCTTGGCAGCGAGTGACGAAACGAATTTTAGCGGGTGAACCAGTCATGATTGGGCTGCTCCAGCTTTTAGGCAGCAGCTATAGGAATCATTGGGTGATTGCTCACGGGTTTATGGAAACAGCCGATGGAAAACGATTCTATAAGATTCATGATAATTGGGGCAAGAGCGAAGCCGTGATCCCGGCGGAATGGGGAAATGGGACGATCTCGCTGGTTTCCCAGAAGAAATAGGAAAAGTCCTGAAAAGGGTCTTGAACCTCAAAACACGAACAATCCGTTTATCCCTTTCGAAAGGAAAAGTAAAATCTACAGCAAATAACCCAAAATATGTTAAACTGGTGGTACAAAAATACTTGGAGGGACACCATGTCAGAAGTAAGTAATGATAAATTTAAAATTTTTAGCCTAAATGGAAACAGACCATTGGCTGAAAAGATCGCCGAAGTCTGTGGAGTGCCATTGGGAAAAAGCACGGTTAAACAGTTCAGTGACGGAGAAATCGCGATCAATCTGGAGGAGACAGTCCGCGGATTTGATGTGTATCTGATCCAATCAACCAATGAGCCGGTAAATGATCATTATTTAGAGTTGTTGATCATGATCGACGCTTTGAAACGAGCGAGCGCGAAAACAATCAATGTCGTTTTACCTTATTACGGGTATGCCAGACAGGATCGTACAGCCAAACCGCATGAGCCGATCACAGCAAAATTGATTGCAAATTTACTTTCAGACGCAGGTGCAACAAGAGTACTGACACTTGATCTACACACTGTGCAGGTCCAAGGATTCTTTGATATTCCAGTAGACAACCTATTCACGATGCCGCTATTTGCTCATTACTATCGTCGCCGCGGAATGGTGGGCGATGATTATGTCGTCGTTTCTCCAAAAAACAGCGGAGTCCAACGTGCCCGCAGTCTAGCCGAGTATTTGGACACAGCGATCGCAATCGTGGATGTCGCTGAAGAAGGCAATCCGGATTCCGGTTATGTAATCGGCGATGTGGAAGGCCGCTGCTGTATCATGGTAGACGATATTTTGAATACTGGTGAAGTGTTCTCTAATGCTTCAAAGACCTTGAAGAAAGCTGGCGCAAAAGAAGTTGTCGCTTGTGCTTCTCATGGTTTGTTATCACCTCCAGCAAAAGAAAATTTAGATGCTGCTGACATCAAAGATATTTGTATCACAGATTCTGTTCTGACTGATCCTGAACGTCATCCGGAAAAATTGTCGATCATCAGTTGTTCAGTTCTGATGGGGGAAGCAGTAAAACGGATTCATCAAAACGAATCTGTCAGCCCATTATTTACGATGGAACAAAAAGATTTTGAGTAAAAGGGCAGCGATGCCCTTTTCTTTTTTTAATAGAACTATTGCACACAGAGAGAGGTACGAAAGTTTGTGGAAAATATATATTTAGATCATGCGGCAACGAGCCCGATGCATCCAGAAGTAGTAGCGGCGATGACAGAAGTCATGGCCGAAACGTTTGGAAATCCATCCAGCGTTCATTCCTTTGGTCGGCAGGCTGCCGGCAAATTGGAGCTGGCGCGAGAGGTGATCGGCAAGAGCCTCGGCGTCAAATACCACGAAATCATCTTCAACAGCGGCGGTACAGAAGGCGACAATACCGCGATCATGGAGACGGCGTTTGGTCGTCAAAACGAAGGTCGTCATTTAATCACGACCCAGATCGAGCATCCAGCCGTGATCAATACGATGAAGTACTTGGAGACACAAGGCTTTGAAGTGACGTATTTACCAGTCGATCGCAAAGGAAATATCTCGTTGGCTGATTTTGATGCCAGCTTGCGACCAGACACGATCTTGGTTTCCATCATGTACGGCAATAACGAGATCGGCAACTTGATGCCCATCAAAGAAATCGGTGAACGATTGAAGGATCATCCAGCCTATTTTCATACCGATGCGGTTCAAGCCTATGGCAATCAGTTTATTCGTCCTCATGAATTAGGAATAGATTTTCTTAGCATCTCGGCTCATAAGATCAATGGGCCAAAGGGTGTTGGCTTCCTATTCAAAAGTGATACGGCCAAGTTAGCACCGTTACTCCGCGGCGGCGAACAAGAGGAAAAACGTCGGGCAGGAACCGAAAATTTGGCTGGTATTTGCGGGATGGCGAAGGCTGTTGAACTATTAACAGAAGACGAGCGGGAAAAACGCCAGAAAATCTATGATCAGTTCACTCAGAAGGTCTTGACGACATTGGATCAAGCGGGGATCGATTATCATGTAAATGGTGATTTGAGCAATAAGCTGCCCCATGTCTTAAATCTTCGCTTTAGCGGGATCATCAATGATCTGTTGCTGATGAAGCTGGATCTGAAGGGGATTGCGGTTTCTACAGGTTCGGCTTGTACAGCCGGAACGATCGATCCTTCTCATGTGCTTGAAGCGATGTATGGCAAGAACGCGCCAGAGATCAGAGAATCGGTACGTGTAAGCTTTGGCTACGGCAATACGATGGAGCAGGTAGATTATTTTGCTGATCAGCTTGTCGCGAGCTTACGGGAACTGACCAAGAACAAATAATGTGGATTGAAATGCTTGATACTTATCTTTATAATTAAGAGTGAAAGAAAAAAGATGAGGTGAGCATATGGCATTTACGAAGACAGCAACGATCAAAGGATCAAAATATCAATACGCATTAGCGCCAACGGCTAAAAAATATACTTTGCGGGACAATGGATTTACCGAAACCAGCTCAGGCAACTTCCAATTGGTTCGTCCATTACAAGCGACACCCCAAAGTAAAGAAGGCTTCAAGCTGAAAATCACAGTAGCAAAGGATATCAGTACCTTAAAGATGTCAGTGACAACAGCCAACGGTCTGAAAGCAGTGGATATTTTCAAAGATTCAAAACAAGAAATGGTCCAAGAAAAATTCTACTTCCTAATGGATGGTATGATTGATCGCGGATTGTTTGTAAAAGAAGAAATTTAATCACGAAGCAGGTCTTATCTATTGTTGATGAGACCTGCT
>NZ_JCAFYN010000039.1:0-37981 GCF_059374735.1 Enterococcus sp. GPZ-007
AAAAAATTTTCAGGTACTTTTTTTCGCTTACTATCGATTGATCCATGACAAATAAGCCGCAAGAGAATACGGCTTTTTTTCATCAAAGAAGACGCTCATGCTAACGCAGAAGCCTTATTTTCGTTTATTCCTTTTCCGGTTCTTCGGTTTTAGGCCGGCTTCTTTCAGCAAACTATCTTTATAATCTTTGTCTTTTTGTTTTTTACTCTTGGACTTGGCATAATAGTTTGACCCTAAACTTTGAGGCTTGGAACGTGTCTTTGATTTTTTGGCAGGCGGTTCTTTAGCTGCGGACGCAGGAGATTCTTGGCTTGTGGCAGTGACTGACCCAGTATCAGTCGGTGTTTGTTGCATTGTGGCGATTGATTTCTCGGGCGCACTAACGGTATCCGGCAGCTTTCTCTCTTCAGGCATTTGGCTAGATGGCTCTACTAGCGAGAAGCCTTTCGGCAGAAGCAGCTTCACTAGCTCCAGCTTTACTTCATCATTCAACATATCAACATCGATATCTTCAGACAGCAGCGGGGCTTGGGCTGGCTGGCCGACGCGAAGCGGGGCAGTCTCCTCCACGATCTCGCCTTTTCGCACCGCAATCTGACGGGTACAATTGTCCTTCTCAGCATTCACCAGCTCAGCGAAACGACGTACGCCGTCCTTTTTGAAAATCGTCAAAAGGGTCATTAATTTTAGAACAGTATATATCTTCTGATTGGAGGAATAAGGATCGGCTCCTCGCAGACTCCATGTATGGAGCTTGCCATTGCCATCTTTAAAAAACGAGAGCACTTTATACTGTTCTCCCGCCAACTCTTCAATCGGTGTTGTTTTTGAAAATAGCTGCCGCTTATATTCATAGAGCTGATCGTCATATAGATGATATTCCTTGTTGTTCTTATACAATCGTGCGATAACTCGCTTCCATTCGCCGCCGGAAAAATAGCTGTGAAAAAGCGGGGCAAAAAGACGCAGCACCTCCGTTGGTTCCGTCAACAGCAGAATGTCGCGAATGAGTTCTTTACAAAAGAAGGAGAAGGCATCGCCAACACAAAGGGCATTTTTGACTAACAACGCTACCAGATATTCCACAACAGCATTCGCATCGTGGGATTCTTCGTAAAAACGTTGGAGGGATTCTTCCAATTTTTTTGGTCCTGTGATGAATAAGGTTCTTTGATTCAATCCTTTAGTTGGCATATTTTCTCTCTTCTTTCTAAAATTATTTTAACCGCTTCCATTTTTGGCATCATGCGATTTCCTGTAATTTAATAGTAATACTTATTTAACAAAAAAATAAGTCTAGTTTTTTTTAAAAAAATAAACTAAATGAAACAAGTCTGAATCACCTAGGATTCAGACTTGTTTACTAGCTAAATATTCTTGATGCCATTTATCGTCAACCCGCCGTGTCCCTTCTTTAAAGAAGATTTTTTCTGTTCCTGCTTCATTGGCGGTTTGATAATACCATTTTTTCCAGCGTAGGAAATCGAGTTGTGCCTGTAGCTCATGGATTTTTTTCTCTAAAGCCGCCTCTTGCTCCACCATGAAGGCATAGCGCTGCGGCAAGGTTTTGTCTCCTTTGACGCACCAATCCATAAATTTTGCGATCTCTTTAACAGCGATACCGGATCGTTTCAGACAATCGATGACTTCAATATAGCCAAGATCATCTTCTTTAAACTCTCTGCGCCCCGCCTGATTTTTCTCAACAAACGGCAGCAGTCCCGCCTTGTCATAATACCTCAATGTGTCCTGGGAGATACCGTACATCTCCGTAATATCACCGATCAAAAATTTTTTCATTTTTTTTAACTTCCTTCTTGACTTGGAGTTAACTCCAGGTAGTAGAGTAAGTGTATCATAAATTTGAAAGAAGGCAATTTATATGGAAAAATCATTAGTCGTAATTACAGGTGCCAGCTCTGGTTTTGGTGCGGAGATCGCCAAACTTTTTAACCAAGCAGGCAATCCATTACTATTGTTGGGACGTCGCGTAGAAAAAATCGAAGCTCTACCGCTAAACTTTGACAATGTCATGATCGAAAAAGTTGATGTGACCGATTACCAAGCGTTTGCAGCAAGCATTAAAAAGGCAGAGGCCGCTTATGGACCAGTTGATCTATTAGTCAACAATGCCGGCGTGATGCTATTAGGAAATGTCTTGAAGCAAGATCCAGCAGAATGGCAAACAATGATGAACACCAACGTGATGGGTGTCTTGAACGGGATGCAAATCGTACTGCCTGGAATGACCGAACGTAAACATGGAACAGTCATCAACATGTCTTCACTTGCTGGTAAGAAGACCTTCACCAACCACGCAGCCTATGTTGCTTCAAAATTTGGTGTACATGGCTTGAGTGAAACAATTCGCGAAGAAGTTTCTGGTTCGAATGTCCGCGTGTCATTAGTGGCTCCCGGCGCTGCTGAAACGGAATTATTGACCCATGTAACGGATCAAGGTGCTTTGACTGACTATCAAGCATGGAAAGAAAGCATGGGGGGAATCACCCTTAACCCCGTACATGTCGCTGAAACGGTTAAATTTATCTATGATATGCCGCAAGAGGTCAATATTCGCGAGATTGACATTGCTGCAACAGCACAAGACAACTAATCGACAAAATACCAATCTTCCCCACTCCTGCCAAATCGGTGGGAGTTTTTTTGATAGAAGCGTGCTATACTGTCTCTGTTGTAAAAAATTTAGAACAGATTTAAGGAGTTTCCCATGAATTTCGATCGACGGGTCAGTTTTCTCAAAAAAAGCTGGCAAAAAGTAAATAATCGTTTTTCTTCAATCCAGATCATCGTTTCCTATTATTTGGCTATGACGATCCTCTCATTGATTTTATTTAGTTTGCCGATTTTTCGGGAACCAGGTTCCCATGTCTCATTTCTTGATATGGTTTTTATGGCGATTTCAACGATTTCAGTCACTGGATTGACCACCTTTGATATCAACTCCGTCTTCAATGACACAGGAGTGTTGATGCTGGAAATCTTATTCCATGTTGGCGGATTAGGGATCATGATGATTACCACCTTCTTCTTTATCGTATCAAAACGTCGGATCACCCTAAAGCAACGGCAATTGATCATGACGGATATGAATCAACCGCGACTTAGCGGGATCGTTAATTTAATTCGGATTACCTTCACGATGCTGTTGGCGATCGAAGTTGTTTTTGGGATGATCTTCTCAATCTATTTCTACGTGGCAGGGTATTATCACAAAATTTCCGAAGCGATCTTTTTCGGCTTCTATCAGGCTATTTCGGCAGTAACGAACTCGGGGTTTGATGTCACAGGCGAATCAATCATCCCTTTTTCCCATGATTATTTTTTCATTATCACGATCATGGTGCTGATTTTTATCGGCGGGATCGGCTTCCCAGTTTTGATGGATTTCCATGGCTGGATCTATCATAAAAAATCCGAATCTCGCCTCCCGTTTCGTTTTAGTCTCTTTTCAAAAATCGCCCTGCTTGCTTTTTTTGTTCTATTTATTGGCGGTACAGTAGCTATTTGGCTATTAGAGAAGGACCATAACTTCGCCAATATGAATCTATTTGATCAGTGGCTAAATTCGTCCTTCTATTCCATGACAACACGCAATGCCGGTTTGCAGATTCACGATCTGAACCTATTTCAAAATACGACCTTGATCATTTTCTCCTTGCTGATGTTCATCGGCTGCTCCCCAAGTTCAGTGGGCGGCGGTATTCGAACAACGACGATCGCGATTATCGGGTTGTATCTGTACTCCTTCTTAAAAAATGAGAATGACATCAATATCTTTGGACGCAAGATTGCTCAGGAGGATGTGCGAAAATCCGTGGTGGTCTTTATGCTATCGGCTGGAATGTGTCTATTCAGTATTCTCTTTTTAACGGCAACGGAGGATCATTCCTTGATTTCGATCATCGTTGAAGTTACCTCGGCTTTCGGAACGACTGGACTTTCATTAGGCATCACGGATGATCTCTCCAATACTGGTAAAATTATGATCGCCGTTTTGATGTTTATCGGACGCATTGGCATGCTTTATACCCTGATGCTCTTTGTACCAAAAGAAACACAGGACTTAGGCTATGAATTTCCAGAAGAAAAGATTATTATTGGCTAGGAGCAGAGCTTTGCCCTAGCCTTTTTCTATAGAAAAATTAAGAATAGGAAAAGCTATTTAAACTTTTTTTTTAAATATGATAAGATGAATTAAATTTGTTTTTAGACATGGAGGATGTGTAATGGGGATACGAAGTCAACTGGCTATCTCTGCCGGCAAGACCGCCCAATGGGTATTAAAAACGTTCTTTAAAGGTGGATCCAGTTATCCTGGGCAGCTTGCTTTAAAGATGGATCCGAAGATTTTAGATACATTAGTGAAAGACTATAAAGTGGTGGTAGTCACAGGTACAAACGGAAAAACCTTAACCACTGCCCTAACCGTGAATATCTTAAAACAGGACTTTGATTATGTATTGACGAATCCAACCGGCGCCAACATGGTACAAGGTATCGTATCGACATTTTTAAATGCTAAAGGGAAAAAAGGCGATAAAAAGATCGCCGTACTAGAAATTGACGAAGCCAGCTTGAGTAAAGTCACGGAGTACATCAAGCCGGAATTATTCCTATTCACGAATATTTTCCGGGACCAGATGGACCGCTACGGTGAGATCTATACGACCTACAAATTGATCGTCGACGGCGCAGCCAAATCACCGCAGGCACCAATTTTATGCAACGGGGATTCACCAATCTTTAATTCGCTGGAAACTGTCAACCCAAGAAAATATTATGGATTCGATCATTTGCCTGATGAAGATCAGGAGGCACATTACAACACGGATGGTCTGCTATGTCCGAAATGTCAGCACATCTTAAAATACAAGATGATTACGTATGCTAATTTAGGAAAATACTATTGTCCTAACTGTGGGTTCCATCGTCCAGAGTTAGATTACAAACTAACCGAGATGAAAGCAATGGACAACAAATCTTCTGAGTTTGTGATTGATGGACAAGATTACAAGATTGAAGTCGGCGGGATGTACAATGTCTACAACGCGCTTGCTGCAACAGCGGTAGCAGAATACTATGGCGTTTCTAACGACAAGATCAAACGCGGACTTGGCTACGATGAAAAAGTGTTTGGTCGCCAAGAAGAATTTGAGATCGACGGAAAGAAATGTACCTTAGTCCTAGTGAAGAATCCAGTCGGTTTAAATCAAGTCATCGATATGATCGGTCTAGCGCCTTATCCCTTCTCATTAGTATCATTATTGAACGCGAATTACGCAGATGGCATCGACATTAGTTGGATCTGGGACGGCAATCACGAAGCCTTCGCTGAGATGGAAATTCCCGCAGTTATCGCAGGCGGAGATCGTCATGAAGACATGGCTCTTCGTCTGAAGGTAGCAGGCATTCCTGAAGATAAACTAACCGAGACAGAAAGCTTGACGGAAGTCATTGAAAAGATCAAACTATTGCCGACGGAGCATGTGTATATCCTAGCGACCTACACAGCCGTTTTACAATTACGGAAAGAACTAGCCCAAAAAGGCTATATTGATGGAGGTATGGATCGTGGCTAAATATGAATTAAACTTAGCGCATTTATACGGAAATTTATTGAACACATACGGTGATAATGGCAATCTGCTGACCTTGAACTATTATGCCAAACAAATGGGGATCGAGATTCATTCAGAGATCGTCAGCATTTATCAAGACTTCGATCCTGATAAATTCGATTTTGTTTTTATCGGCGGCGGTCAAGATTATGAGCAAGTCATCGTCTCAAAAGATATTCAAGATAAAAAAGAATCACTAACCAAATACATCGAAAACAACGGTGTGCTGTTGTCGATCTGCGGCGGCTACCAATTATTAGGTCACTACTATATCGGTGCGAATGGCGAAAAGATCGAAGGCATCGGCGCTCTGGATCACTACACCTTGAGCCAAGACAACCATCGTTTCATCGGCGACATCGAGATTCACAACGAAGAATTCGGTGAAACCTATTACGGCTTTGAAAACCACAATGGTCGGACCTTCTTGGGCGAAGGTGAACGTCCACTGGGCACGATCGTCAAAGGCAATGGCAACAACGGCGAAGATCAAGGTGAAGGCGTGATCTATAAAAACGTCTACGGTTCTTACTTCCACGGACCGATCTTAGCCCGCAACAAATCCTTGGCAGTCCGCCTGCTGTATACTGCTTTAAAAAATAAATACGGTGAAGATGTGGAATTACCGCAACTACCTTAAGCTATCTCATATTAAGGTCTTCATTTTTTGAAAACCACAAAAAAAGAGTTTTATCTTCGTTTCGCGTACCATCAAACTAAGCAGCTTGAACGATTCTTCTTTTGTAAGATTTAAAGTTCAGCCCGTACCAAAATAGAACTGGGAAAAGTTTGACTGGCAAATGAAAAATGACCATCAGCGTTGGGCTGGCGGTCATTTTTTTTGCGTAGAAAAAAGTGATCAGCTAAGAGAAGCTGACCACTTTTATTTTTCTTTTATTTCGTTCCCGGCGTTGAAGCGATAATCTTCATTTCGCCTTCGACCTTCCATTCCGCGATTTGCGCTGGCAAAATGCAGCTAGTTCCAGGTTTCATTTCATAGCTTTGACCATCAACAATCAGATTGCCGTATCCTTCTACGACAGTCACTAACGTGTAGTCGCCTTCCTTCTTCAGAGAAAGCTCTCCAACAACATCCCATTCATAAACATTGAAGAAATCCGTCTTCAAGTAAGTGATCACTGAAGAACTGCCTTTTTTGCTTTCAGATACTTCAAGCGCTGGGCTGATAGCCGGAACGGTCGTCACATCGATTGATTGTTGAATGTGCAGTTCACGAGTATTGCCTTGATCGTCTTTGCGATCGTAGTCATAAACGCGATAAGTCGTGTCTGAGCTTTGCTGCGTTTCTAAAATCATGATGCCCTTGCCGATCGCATGGATCGTACCGCTTGGCACGTAGAAGAAATCACCCTTTTTAACGGGTACATGACGCAATAGGTCATCCCAGCGTTCGTCTTCGATCATTTCCGCTAATTCTTCACGGGACTGCGCATTATGTCCATAAACAATCTCTGCACCCGGTTTTGCATTGATGATGTACCAGCATTCTGTTTTTCCTAACTCGCCTTCATGCTCCAAGCCATAGCTGTCATCTGGATGAACTTGCACAGATAGATCATCTTCAGCATCCAAAATTTTTGTCAATAATGGGAAAACGTCGCCCTCGGCATTACCAAATAATTCACGATGATCATTCCATAAATCACTGACTTTCCAGCCTTTGTATGGGCCGTTTTCTACGATGCTGACACCATGAGGATGTCCGCTGATCGCCCAATCTTCCCCGATTTTATTGTTGGGAATGTCAAAACCAAAAACGGTGTGTAATTGATCGCCACCCCAAATTTTTTCTTGAAAAACTGGTTGTAAAAATAATGGTTCCATGCTTTTTGCTCCTTTTTTAATGAATTCATTTTTGATAAATTTTTGAACGTTCATTCAAATAGCAGGCTAGAATCTCATCGCGATGCGCCACGTAACTCGCCCGATGATCTTCAGTATGAACACGATTTGACAGAAAAATGAAAGCCGATTTCTTTACGATATCCAACAGCAGGAACGTTCCTGTGTAGCCGGTATGGAAGAGCAGCGGTGCTTGATCCAAAGGACTAAACTTCAAATCCCAGCCGATTGAGCGCTTTCCCTTTCCTGTTGGTGTCTGATCATGAAGTAATTCTTGAACTGTCTTGTCATGCAAATAAATCATATCGCTAACCCGCCCAAGATTCAAATACATTTTTGCAAATTTACTTAAATCTTTCATATTTGTAAAAAGACCTGCGTTACCGGCATGCTCTGCCAGAACTCTTGCCTTGGGATCATGGGTCACACCTTTCAGTATCTTACCATCAGCCATCTTTTGAGTAGGGACGATTTTATCATACGGCGGTTGGGGTAAAAAGCTGCTATCAGACATTCCTAAAGGCTGCAGCACCTCTTCCTTGAACACCTCGATTAGGTCTCTTTGATAAAGCTCTTCAATCAGAAATCCCAATAAAATAGTGCCTGCATCCGTATACTTAACCACTTTTCCAAGATCTGTCCCCGGTTGTAAAGTTAAATATGCCGCTCGTAATTCTTCTGCATTCAGCTGGTCACGCTTGGGAATATAGGTCTGGATATCGGAGGTATGAGTCAACAGGTGACGCAAAGTGATCGTCTCGTTTTGAAAGCTAGGCAACAGCTCATGCAGTGTCTGATCCCAAGAAAGCTTGCCGTCTTCCTTCAGTTTCAGCATCACGGTTGTCGTACAGACGACCTTTGTTAAGGACGCGACATCAAAAAGAAAATCCTCCTCCATCGAAACGACAGTGGGTTCAACCTGCGCATTCCCCAGAATTTGTTCCTCATCCTCACCATTCTCAATAAAGCGGAGAACAGCACCGGGAAAAACCCCTTCTCGCTTTTTTTCTTCTATTAATCGAAGTGTTTCAAGATACATGATGGCCCTCCCCTCTGAATTTTACTTTTCTGAAAAAGTATAGCATATTTTAAAAATCAAATACTTTGAAGCATCTTAAAAATCGCCTGTTGATTGTGACTATTTTGGCGTAGAATAAAAGGAAGAGAACAGTTTAAGTTCTAAAGGAGACCTTGAAAATTACTAGTAATAAATCAAAAAGCCGCGAAATTCGCGGCTTTCTTTTCTACTTCAATACAAACCACCATTCGATACCGGCAGCATCGTAAAGGGTGATCAGTGATTTCTTTTTGTCACAGAAGTAATCCATCTCTTGGTCACTAAGATGTTCGCATAGTTCCATTAATTTGGCTTTTGAAACTTTAAATTGTAGAAAGTCTAATCCCAATACTTTATCAGTCGGCAGATCGATCGTACCGCCGGTTGCAGTTGTTAGACCTACATTAAACTCTCCACGATTCAGTAACAACTCCTCTTTGCTTTCATCATGGACCTTCAGCCCTAAAATATCCGCCAAAAACGCTTGCTGTTTACTCAGGTCGCTGACATTTAGATGAATCTTATCAAAATAAGCACCATGGATTTTTTCCTGTTTGGTCGCTTTCTTCAATAATTCAGCAAAATCCAATTCAATTGGTTCCGAAGTCGACCGTTCTTTACTAGGAGCATAGAAAATCTCAATCTCATTTCCTTCAGGATCTTCAAAAAGCAACCCCTTCTCATCATCCGCTTGTAAAGCCGATTTGACTGGATAATTTTCTTCTTGTGCTCGATAATAAACGTTCGCTAGTTCTTCTATGTTGGGTACCACTAGTGAAACCCGTTGCATTTTTTTGATTTCGCCACGATGTGCGTCTGCCCGCGGACTTTCCTCCAACCAAAGCAATTCACTGGCTGGATCTTTGTATCCTAGAATCGCCAATTCATTTTCTTCCCGCAATAAATGCAGTCCAATGATATCCCGATAGAAATGGATCAGTCTATCACGATCTCGGACACGAATAGCGATCGTTTTTAAATTCAGTTTCCCTAAATGAAAATTTCCCATTGTTCTCTTCCCTCCGTCATTCCTATTTTACCGATGCTATCTCATTCACGCAAGCAATATCCTTCTATATAAATGCGCCTTCAATAATTTCATTTGAAATGAAATTATCTTAATAAGAATTGGATGCTTTTATTCAACGCAAGAAAAATGCTTATCAACTTTTTCAAGTTCTGAAAATTTTTCGAATGATTTCTTTACATTTTGTCAAAATCCAGTAAAATATCAATGATAACACTTGTAATAAGACGATAAATATATTAAAGTTGAAATCAATATTAAGAAAGAAAAGGCTGTTGAAGAAAATGAATTATTCAGTTACTACCAAAGAATTTATGTTGCTTGCTGCTAAAGAGCCCGTGGATGTTTTAGATTTAAGAGACCCTGATTTTGATGATTCCGCTGATTTACTGGAAGGATCAAACGTTACACGTATTCCGTTAACCCAATTGCCGAATCGTTTAGGTCAACTTGACAAAGGTAAAACGTATTACCTATTTACTCAATTTGGCGGACGTTCAAAAACGATGGCGCAATTTTTACGAAGCAAAGGCTACCAAGTAGTAAATGTAATTGGTGGAACTTCTGCTTATAAACAATATCTCGCAAGTTAATCAAAAACAGACAATTTATTGGTTGTTTCGAGCAGATAAATTGTCTGTTTTTGATATATTGTGTACGATGCGTTTGTAAGTAAATTTAAGGAGTGTTAGTTTTGGCAAATGTTCTAGTAGTGAATGCCCACCCGTTAGCCGCAGAAGACTCGCAAACAGTGACTATTTTGGATACTTTTATCGAAGCACATCAAGCAAGTCATCCAGAAGATGTTTTCACCATGTTAGATTTGTATTATACAGATATCCCAGAAATCGACGGCGACCTGCTTTTAGCTTGGAAATCGCTGCAAAAGGGTACTGATTTTACTGAATTAAGCACTGTTCAACAAGAAAAAGTACGTGTTTTTAATGAGTTTACTGATCAATTTTTAGCTAGTGAAAAAATCGTTATCGCCAATGCTTTATGGAACTTGAATATTCCAACCAAATTAAAAGCATGGTTCGATACGATCAACGTCGCAGGTAAAACCTTCAAATATACTATGGAAGGTCCTACCGGCTTGATTACTGATAAGAAAGCTCTACACATTCAATCAAGTGGCGGTACATATAATGGACAAGATTTCTCAGCACAATATGTTAAGGGGATTTTGAATTTTATCGGTATCACTGATTTTGATTCTATCTACATCGAAGGTGCGGATTACGATCCGGCGAGAGCACCTGAGATCATGGCTGCGGCAAAAGAAAAAGCCAAATCATTGGCTGCACAATTTTAATCATAACCACCCGTGAAACGGGTGGTTTGCTCTTCGGCTAGAAGCCTCTCTTACCGGCCTCGGCCTAAAAGGCCCTCTGAAAGCTTCCCCCCGCACCACTTCTACTCGCTGATTCTAAAAGAATCTCGCTCTATCTCTTTTTATTTTTTGCTCCTGTAAACGGGTCTACCTCTTCGAACAACGTAAGCTGATCTGCTGAATAATCTTCTTTTATTTGTTTACGAATATACTCAGCTATCTGCTCCTTATTCCGTCCAACCGTGTCCACGTAGTACCCTCGACACCAAAATTTTCGGTTCCCATAGCGATATTTCAACTCTGCATGTCGGTCGAATATCATTAAACTACTTTTTCCCCTTAAATAGCCCATGAATTGCGAAACACTTAACTTTGGTGGAATACTTACAAGCAAATGAATATGATCTGCACAGGCATTTGCCTCAATGATCTCTACTCCTTTTCTTTCACAGAGCGTGCGAATAATCTCGCCGATACTTTCTCTGTATTTTCCGTAAATGATCTGTCTCCGATATTTTGGCGCAAACACGATGTGATACTTACATCTCCATTTACTATGTGATAAACTTTCTTTGTCCTTTTCCATAAGGACACCTCCTATCTTTGATGGTGATGCGGTCGGGAAACCAACATCAGTTTATCAATTTTGGGAGGTCTTTTTAATACCACGCTGGAAGCTCTTTTGAACCACCAGCACAGCAGGTGGTTTTCAAACATACAAAAAAACGCCTGTCGATCATTCATCGACAGGCGTTTTTTCTGTAGTTTCATCTTCGTATAAATTCGAGACACCCTTATACCATTCAAATACATGAAGTATAATCACTTTCGCTACCGCATAAAATGGAATCCCTAAAATCACACCAGCGATCCCAAAAATCTTCCCAGCTGTCAAAAGGACAAACATGATTGTCACCGGATGGATCTCTAATTGGTTCCCCAATACTAACGGTGAAACAATCCGTCCTTCGATTGTTTGCTCGATCGCAAAAACAATGATCACCTTTACCAGCATGACCGGTCCAGTAACAATCGCAATAAAGACGACCGGTACCATGGCTAAAAAGGATCCAAGATAAGGAATCAGATTCAAAAAACCAGCCATAATTCCTAGAGTGACCGCATAATTCATGCCAACCAAGGAGAACCCGATAATAAACATCACCGCTACTGCGAATGCTACAGTTAGCTGACCGCGAATATACGAAGCCAGCTGTGAATTCATTTCGGTCATGACCTTCAGCGTTGGCTTGCGTGCCTTTGTTGGTAGGAACTTAATGAAGTATGGTGCCAGCTGATCACCGTCCTTCAATAGGAAGAACAAAATGATCGGCGCTGTGATCAATGCGATCACGACTGTTGCTAGTGTAGAAACAACGCTTCCTAATCCCTGTATCGTCACACGAGAAATTTTCTGTGCCGTATCCGTTAAGGACTCTAAAATCTTCTGCAAGCTACTTTCAATATGCTGCTGAATTGGCTGGAAGGTTGGATCTTTAAAAATTTCACCCAACTTATCACTGACCGTATCAAAGTACCCCGGCAAGCTTTTCATCATTGAGCCGATCTGCTCTCTGATCTGTGGAATGATAACGACGATTCCCCAAATAAGCAAAGCAACGACTGCAATAAACAGCAGGATAATCGCAATATTTCGCGTCAATCCTTTTCTCTCCAAAAAATTAACCACAGGATTCATTAAATAATAAAGAATCCCCGCAATCACCATCGGCAGACCGACGATCGCAAAAAATTGCCCAACTGGTTCAAATAGATAGGATACCTTTGTAAAAACCAACGTGATCAACAGCAGCAATAATACAATGATCAATGCCACGACAACTTGGCTGTTTAAAAACCATTTCCAGAACCAAGATGTTTTTTGCGTTAATTTCTTTTTATCCACGCACTCACGCTCCTATTGAAATGTAATTTTCATCCCAACTTCCAATTCAGGAAGCTTTTCTGGGGTGACATAAATCGCATTGGGGATCATGCCAACTTCTTCTTGAAAGAAAACAGTCGCGTGCCCAATCTCATTTAAATTCTCATTTGCTAATGGTCCAACACCATTGATTTGATAGCTTTGATCTCCAAAAATAAGCTGTCCGCCCTTTTCTACCGCGATCAATTCGTTACCAAGCTTTTTCTGAACGATCGAAACGTCTAACAGATCAGGTGTGATATTTTCACCAAAAAGCACTAAAATATTTTCATCATTGATTGCATTTTTTCCAATTTGAGTAATTTCTGTCACTGTCATAAGTCACACTCTTTTCACATTTATTTTTCAATTATATCACAAAGCTAGCGCTATCCAAGCGAGAATAAACTTGCTAAAATGGTAGATATATTGAAGGAGGTTTTTTAATGATCCACAAAATACTTTTAGGAACGTACACCCGACGCATCAGTCAAGGCATCTATCAGATCGAGTTAGATACAGCGGCTGAAACGTTAGCCAACTTGGAACTAGTAACGGAAGAAAACAGCCCTACCTATCTTGCAAAAAGTACAGAAAATTTTCTTTATTCTGTTACAACCCGCAATAATCAAGGCGGAATGTCCAGCTACGATCCTCAAAACAGCTTTTTGAATGCGGTGACAGAAGACGGTGCTCCACCATGCTACGTAGCCGTTGATGAAGCACGTCAATTGGTCTATGGCGCTAATTATCACAAAGGCGAGTTGAATACGTATAAAATCCAACCAGATGGCTCTCTAACAGCCGCTGCAACGCTTGCTCACACTGAGCCGACTGGACCGCATAAAAATCAAGACAAGGCCCATACCCATTACACGGATCTCACACCGGATCAACGTTTGGCTGTTTGTGATCTGGGAACGGATCGTGTCTACACCTATAACGTTGCCGAAACAGGCGAAGTCGAAGAAACGGCGGTGTATGTAGCGGAGCCTGGCACTGGCCCGCGTCATTTAGTTTTCCATCCAAATAAATCAATCGCCTATCTATTTGGCGAGCTTGACAGCACTGTGACTGTCTTAGCCTATGACAAAGCCGATGGCAGCTTTACTCAAAAACAAAAAGTCTCCACTTTACCAAAAGACTATGAGGGTGAAAATGGCGGTGCAGCGATTCGCATTTCAAACGACGGTCGCTATCTTTACGCTTCCAATCGTGGACATAATTCCCTCGCAGTCTTTGCTATTGACGAAGACGGATCAAGTGTTGACATGATCCAATCAATCTCAACAGAAGGCGATTTCCCAAGAGACTTCGCATTAAGCCCTGATAATGACTACGTCGTTGCCGCCAATCAAAACAGCGACAACTTGACCCTTTATCGTCGTGATAGCCAAACCGGTCTCTTAACCATGATTCAAAAAAACGTTTTTGCACCAGAAGCCGTTTGTGTGTATTTTGACTAGCTCGGTTTTTCAAATGACCTGTAGAAAGAACTTGCTTTAAGAAATATCTTACTAGAGAGAAGGGAAATGTCTATGGATAAAGAAGCAGTTATAGAAAGACTTAAAAAAGATTTAGACCTGCCAAACTTCAAAGGGCGTTTAGAAGAAAAAGAATATACCGAAGAAGAATATCAAAAAATCAAGAACGATTTAAATGATTATTTTGAAAACTATGTAAGAAATATTGAGAATTAATCAAAATGAAAACTGGTCTCTTAGTGATTTTACTTAGAGACCAGTTTTTTATAAACTTTATTTTTTATGCTTCTTTCTTGAATTATGCAGTTTAACTATAAAATTCGCAGCTATCTCGAGATAAGGAATTTATTTCAATAATCAATAGCTGGATTTAAACTTCAGTATCCTGCGAAAAGCAGAACTGACCGCTAGCTCCTAGTAAGGGAATCATTTTTCGGAACCCACGAAAAATGATGTTGATTCTCACTTCGCATACGATTCTACTTAACCAGCTAAAGCTGGTAGTAGAACTCGCAAAAGAAGCACCGATCGGCAAATCGGTGCTAAAGGAGTATTACCTAAATGCAATGAAAAAGAAAAGGTTGTTATTGGTTATGTATTTATAATAACCGATTCTGTTCCAGCTGTATTTAAAATAACGTTATAATGAAATTAGAAAACCTTTGTTCTCTTTTTATTTTGACTTGTTTACTATTTCAATAACAGATTCGTGATTTTTTGGATTGTTTTATAGATAATGTCGGTCGCTTCATCCTGTTTTTTTTCAGCGGCATTGAAAGCTTCTTCGTTTACTTCTGGCAGCAAACTGTCCGTCATTTCTTGGCAACCGGCTACGTATTGAACATAGGCCTTTTCGAAGCTTTTATGATTGCCCATTACTTTCGCTGGGGCTTTTAGCATACTGATTTTTTCTAAGTTCAGTTGATAAAATTGCGTGCCCTCTTTAAATAATTCGTGGATCTCTGATAAACGTTCTTGATCGAACTCAGCCATTTTCTTTTCGTCCAATGCTGTACGAATTTCTTCATAACTTGGATGCAAACGTTCACCCATTTTTTCTGTATTTTGAACAATCTCATTAATTTCTCTAGCATAAAACCCTGTATTAGGTCGCATATATCAATTCCTACTTTCTATCTTTTGATACCTCCCATTTTACCGATTTTCCAACGAGATGCAAAGCGACTCATAAAATATTTAGAAATGTCTTCAATTCTGCATTTTTTGATGGTAACTTTAAAGAAATACCATTTAGGAGGCGTGTTTATGGACAAGATCATTCGAAATTGGCGGAAAGAAGATGCCGCATCCTTAGCAAAGATAGTAAACAACAAAAAGATTCAAGATAATTTACGTGATGGACTGGCCTTCCCTTATACCGAACAAGATGCACTAGCTTTTATCAACGCTATGTTGAATGCTGATCCAACCAAAACCTTCGCCTTTGCGATCGTTAATGATGAGGATCAAGCGATTGGCAGTATCGGTGCCTTCCGCTGCGATAACATTCATCGTCAAACAGCCGAGATGGGCTATTATGTAGCTGAAGACTATTGGGGACAAGGAGTCGGTACGAAGGCTGTAAAGCAACTGACTGACTATGTCTTTGCGGAAACAGATATCATTCGCATTTTTGCCGAACCATTCTCCACTAATCAGGCATCTTGCCGCTTGCTTGAGAAAAATGGTTTCCAATTTGAAGGGACCCTAAGAAAGAATGCTGTGAAAAACGGTAACGTTGTCGATATGCAAATGTACGCTTTGATTAAATAGCTGGTTCATATTTAGAATCAGTAGCTAGCCTGAGCTAAACAACCAGTACAAGGGTATTCTCAAGGATACTTAATTCTGCTCAAACTAAAAAATTGCAAAAAGAAAAATCGCATGAAGCCAGATGTTGGCTCATGCGATTTTTGATTTAGCTTACTTTTTTTGTGCGCTTCGTTGGAAAGCTTTAACAATCTCAACGATTGGAATAATCGCAAAGGATGCACCGATGACGATTCCCCATTGATATAAATCAAGATGTGCTACTCGGAAGATATCGTTCAACCCTGGCACCACGATAATCACCATCATTAAAACAAATGATAGTAAGATCGCCCAGTTGAAGCTCTTGTTACGGAACGGTCCAACTTTGAATAAGGATTGGTGAACCGACTTCACGTTGAAGGCATGGAATAGCTGCATTAATCCTAGTGTCGCAAAGGCCATCGTCAATGCGTCAGAATGGATTTCCGTATAAGTTGTGTGGACAGGCCATTGAATTGCTGACCAGTAAACAAACAATACTGTACCTGCTTCTAAGATTCCTTGATAAATAATACTTGATAGGACTCCGCCAGAGAACAAGTTTGAACTGCGTCCGCGAGGTTTGTGCTGCATCAAATCTTTTTCTGCTGGTTCCATTCCTAAAGCAATCGCTGGGAAGGTATCCGTCACTAAGTTGATCCATAATAAATGGATTGGTAGCAACGTATCCCAACCAAGTAAGGTTGCGATAAATAGCGTCAAGACTTCACCCAAGTTAGCTGCTAACAAATATTGCACTGCTTTTTGGATATTTGAGAAAACTTTACGTCCTTCTTCAACCGCAACAACGATCGTTGCGAAGTTATCGTCCGCCAAAACCATGTCAGAAGCGCCTTTAGAAACTTCTGTACCAGTGATTCCCATACCAATACCGATATCGGCTTGTTTCAAGGCTGGTGCATCATTGACACCGTCACCAGTCATGGCAACAACTTTGCCTTCTTTTTGCCATGCTTTCACGATTCGAACTTTGTGTTCTGGTGAAACACGAGCATAAACAGAATAATGTTCAACTTTTTGAGCGAACTCTTCATCAGACATTTCATTTAATTGTGCACCCGTTAAGACTGAGGCATCGTCGCCCTTTTCAATGATTCCTAGACGAGCAGCAATTGCTTCTGCTGTATCCTTGTGGTCTCCTGTGATCATGATTGGACGTACGCCCGCTTCTTTGGCTACTCGTACAGCTTCTGCCGCTTCGGCACGTTCTGGATCAATCATTCCGACTAAGCCAGCAAAAATCAAATCATTTTCGACTACTTCTGATTCTAACTCAGCTGGAACGACATCAACATACTTGTACGCCATCCCTAAAACACGCAGCGCTTGTTGCGCCATGTCTTTGTTATTGGCTAAAATATCTTGTTTTTCTTTATCCGTCATTGGTACAACTTGACCATTTAGTAAAATCTGTGAAGTACGATTAAGCAGGACATCTGGAGCACCTTTTACAGCGACTAAGATTTTGCCATCTTTTTCTTCATGTAACGTACTCATTAATTTTCGATCAGAGTCGAAAGGCAGCTCACCGACACGTGGTTCTTCAGCTACTTTTTCTCGAACATCGAAGCTGTTATTCAACCCAAATTGAACCAAAGCTGTTTCAGTTGGATCACCGATCAAGTTGCCTTCTTGGGTAAACTTAGTATCATTTGCGTAGTTCATGACTTTCATCGCCATACTGTCGACGGGTACTTCACCATTCGCATCGTATTGATGATTGTCTACATATAATTTTTCAACCGTCATTTGGTTCAGTGTCAACGTACCTGTTTTATCAGAAGCGATAATATCAGTTGAACCTAATGTTTCAACGGCTGGCAACTTACGAATTACTGAATTCCGTTTTGCCATTACTTGCGTACCTAAAGCTAAGATGATCGTAACGATCGCCGGCAAGCCTTCTGGAATCGCTGCAACCGCCAATGAAATCGAGGTCAATAGCATATCGACCCAAGAAGTATCATTGAAGACAATCCCAACGAAAAACATTACCACAGCAATGATAATAATGGCGAAGGTCAGGAATTTACTCAATTGGTTCAGGTTGTTTTTAAGCGGTGTTTCGGTCTCATCCGCTTGTGCCAACATCCCGGCGATTTTACCAACTTCGGTATTCATCCCAGTGTTGACTACCACACCTTTACCTCGACCATATGTCACATTACTATTTGAGTAAGCCATATTGACACGATCACCAATACCGACTTCTCCATCTTCAATGACGATCATTTCTTTTTCGACTGGTACAGATTCACCTGTAAGTGCTGCCTCTTCAATCTTCAATGAAGCAACTTCTAACAAACGTAGATCCGCAGGAACCACATCGCCGGCCTCCAACATTACGATATCGCCGGGAACAAGATCCGTTGATTTTACCGAGCTGATATGTCCATCTCGCAGAACATTGGCATTTGGTGTCGACATTTCTCGCAAAGCTTCGATTGCCTCTTCCGCCTTTGATTCTTGCACGATCCCCATAATCGCATTAATGATAACCACTGCTAAGATAATGATCGAATCCACTACCTCGTGAGAGACGACCGCAGAAATAATTGCCGCAAACAGTAAGACAATGATCATCAGATCTTTGAACTGTTCGATGAAGCGAGCAAGCATGCTTTTCTTTTCGCCCTCTTCTAATTCATTCAAACCGAACTCGTTTAGGCGTTTTTCTGCTTCAGCAGACGTCAGCCCTTCTTCAGTCGTTTGAACCTCTGCTAAGACCTGTTCTGTTTCCTCAGTATAAAAAGGTTTCAGCAGTTGTTGTTTTTTCTCCTCTGACATTCTTATCCTCCTTATTCTTTTTAATGAATTAATTTTTCAAGGAAAAATTAGTCCATTAGAATGCCGTATACCACTTTTCTAATTACGCTAGTCTTCTCTAAAATTATGTCGATAAATTCTTAAAAGAATTTATCTGGACTTTCGAAGACATATCATTCTACTAACCTGCTTAAACAGGAAGTAGAACTGACAAACCATAAAGAAAAACTGGCAAAGTTGAACGGACATCCTTAAAAATTAGCGTTCCTTTTAGGAATAAAAAAATAGACTTGTGTATGCGAAAAACAACATACATAAGTCTCACTATTTAAGACAACACCAGAAAATTTCTTTTCTTGCTGGTGGCGTTGCCACAGCTTGCGCTGCTAGTTACTCCCTCATGAATACAAAACGAATTATAGCATGAGAAAAGGCTGGAATACAATCACTACTTTTCAATTGATTAATTGTAAGAGTTTCCAGCAGAGACTTTTGTCCAAAAATCTTCAGCTGTTCCTTGTTCCATGCCCATTATAAACTTTTCCCGAATATCTGGGTAGTTTTTAGCTACGCTTGTCACCAAGTTTTTGATTTCTTCCCGTTTTGTCTTCTTATCCACAGGACAAGGGTTAAAAACGACTGGCAGTTCTTCGCGTTTCACAAGTCGAATAATCTGCTTTTCTTCCAAATAGATCATCGGACGTATCAATGTCACCTTTGTTTTCGATAAATAGCTTTTTGGTTCGAAACTGTTTAAGCGGCCGTGAAACAAAAAGTTCATAAAATAAGTTTCCAATGCGTCATCTACATGATGGCCTAAAGCAACCTTCTGGCAACCGAGTTCACTTGCACGATTATAAAGGATCCCTCGGCGCAGCTTAGCACATAAAGAACATGGCGACTTTTCCTCTCTAATATCAAAAACAACTTTAGCAATATTCGTCGGTACAATTTCTAAAGTATAACCCAAGCTTTCCACAAACTTCTGCATAGGTGTTATGTCACACTCTTCAAATCCCATGTCCAACGTAATTGGTACGATCTCAAAATCAAAACCTAACCGACCTTGTCGACGAATCCGATCCAGTAAATAGAGTAATGTCGTGCTGTCTTTGCCACCGCTCATCCCGATTGCCACTTTATCTCCCGGCTCGATCATCTGATGCTTTAAGATTGCCCGCCGAAGCGGATTATAATAATTCTGATTGTCTTTCTTTTTAAATCCCATGTTCGCTCCTCTAGTTCTAATTAATCAAAGAACTTATTCTTCAAGCTATATTGTTTCCCAGCGGTGATATCATACTGAATCATTTGATAATCCTGATGGATTTTCTCTTGCTTTTGATTCAACCGCGCTTCTTTATACCAATTTCCATTTTGATAGTACATTCCTTTTTCAAAAGCTGGCAGTTCTTTTTGCAATGCGACTAATAAATTCTGGAAACCAGTCATTTGAAGCCTACCTTGTTGAAAAAGATCGGCCGCAAAATAAAACGGACTAGTCGTCACCTGCTGATTATTCAGTTTATGCTGATTGTCGTACATCAGAAATTCTGTCTCATGTAATAAATGTCCTTGGTTTTCCTTTTGGATTTCATCTGAGTAAATCCCTGGCAAATGATCGCCCCAAAAAACCACCAATGTTCGTTCAGGCAAATCATCCAGTTGTTCCAAAAATGCCTTTAGTGCTTCACTACTGTACGCAATGTCCTGGACATAACTTTGTACCGACAATCGATTGTCTCCTTTGACAGCATAAGACAGATCGCTGTACTTATTCTCATAAGGCATATGGGTCTGCATTGTCACAAGGTGGACAAATTGCGGCTTTTTGTTACTCTCTAATTGGTCAAAGATTTCTTGATAAGCCGCCTTGTCAGAAATGTAAGGATTGTTCTCAATTTTATCCGTATGCTTCATCGTGCTCTCGTCTAAAAACTGATCGAAACCGAACGTTTTATAAACATCTTTGCGCTTATACATTGACGTATTGTAAGGATGGATAGCGGTGGATTCATAGCCGCGCTCTTTCAAGGTTTCTACAATAGAAGGAAAAGAATCAAACTCTGACATTAGCATGGTATAGGGCGTCGTCATCTGTGCATTGAATAATTCCATTGAGAAGCCTGTCAACGCTTCAAACTCAATATTGGCCGTTCCGCCGCCGTAATTTTGTGACAGCATTTGTCCGCTATACGTTTTATCCGCTACTGAACGATAGTCTTGCAAGGGATCGCCGCCAAAGATTTCCAATCCCTTCAAGCGTCCTGGATCTGAAAAGCTTTCGCTCATGACATAAACGATATTCGGCT
This sequence comes from Enterococcus sp. GPZ-007, assembly GCF_059374735.1. Classification (NCBI taxonomy): domain Bacteria; kingdom Bacillati; phylum Bacillota; class Bacilli; order Lactobacillales; family Enterococcaceae; genus Enterococcus; species Enterococcus sp. GPZ-007. The sequence continues at coordinate 21,218 of NZ_JCAFYN010000039.1, forward strand.
TTTCTCCAGACTCGTTCTTCGTCTTTGCTTGATAGGCTTTGGTGATTTTTTTGACAGCTGCCTCTGAATAATTTTTTGGTTTTTCCATCGCATCAACTGGCAGATTATATAGAAAGCCCCCCATGAATCCTGTATTATAGTAATTCATTTTTTGGCTATAAGGAATCCACAGTGCCGTTTTATTATAAGCCTTCCGCAACAAATTGCCCTGCTGGTTAAAACTGCCAATATACAGCAGCAGTCCGCTGGTCAAAATAAAGAAAGCCAAACGCATCCATTGCTGTTTCTTGCTTAGCTTCAGACTTCTCTTTACACTAAAAATTACTAAAAAAATCCCTGCTGCCAAGAGCAGTAAGAATAAAAGAAATAATGGGATGCCTACCATATCACGGATCATCCCGAATTCGGTGATCATTTTCAAATCATCCGGATAAATCGGCTCCATCCGATACTTCATTTTCAAATAATTGCCAATCCCTACTCCAATCACTGCTAAAAGATAGAATAGACTGCCAGTTTTTAATGAACCTAATAAACTGCTGAGCCAACCAAAGAAAAGCAGCAGGACCAAACACCCTAAAAAGAATTTTTCCGTGTGCCAAGAAAAGGCAAATTTGAACATTAAATCAAAAGAAAACTCATTTTGAGTGAGCTGAAAAAAAAGATTTGAAACAAGAATCAAACCTAGCACGCCAATCATTTTCAAAAATGGACGCCAAGGAAGCTTCCGAAGTTTTTGCATATGTCTCTCCTATCTATATACCCTAGTAAATAATGACGCATCCTAAATAGTTTAGCGAGAAATCAGCAGAAAGTAAAGAACGCCAACCCTACTAAGCGTCAGCATTCCTTATTACTTCAAATGATAATAATGCTGACAGCATGACTGACTGCTACCTCAGTTTCGATGTAACATTTTTCTAAAACCAGAAAAATGAGCCTATTTTCATTTCGCATACGATCCGACTAAGCACCTTGTTCAACCATTTACTCAAAAAAAGTAAAACTCCGCTCAAACTGATTGCTCTGGGAAAAGTCGGACTCGCAACTACCTCAGTTTCAATGTAGCATTTTTCCAAAAAGCGGAAAAATGAGCCTATTTTCATTTCGCATACGATCCGACTAAGCCCCTTGTTCAACCATTTACTCAAAAAAAGTAAAACTTCGCTCAAACTGATTGCTCTGGGAAAAGTCGGACTCGCAACTACCTCAGTTTCAATGTAGCATTTTTCCAAAAAGCGGAAAAATGAGCCTATTTTCATTTCGCATACGATCCGACTAAGCCCCTTGTTCAACCATTTACTCAAAAAAAAGTAAAACTTCGCTCAAACTAATTGCTCTGGGAAAAGTCGGACTCGCAACTACCTCAGTTTCAATGTAGTGTATTTTCATTTCGCATACGATCCGACTAAGCCCTTGTTCAACCATTTACTCAAAAAAAGTAAAACTCCTCTCAAACTAATTCCTCTGGGAAAAGTCGGACTCGCAAAAAAAAATCTAATAGGGACGAATCCCTACTAGACTTCTACTTATCGATTTATTTCCAAAAATCATCAAAAATCGTGATTGGTAGATGACGTTTATGCTGAGTTTTATTCCACCAGTTTTCGATCGTTGTCTGCGCTGGAGCATCAATCGTTTTACCTTCTAGATAATCATCAATGTTGTCATAAGTAACTCCTAAAGCAACTTCATCAGCGATCAATGGCTTGCCATCTTCCAAGTCAGCTGTTGGAACTTTCAAGTACAAGGCTTCATCTGCACCCAATTCTTTCAACAGCATTTTCCCTTGCCGCTTGTTTAAGCGGAACAATGGCAAGATATCAGCACCGCCATCACCAAATTTTGTAAAGAATCCAGTGATGTTTTCAGCTGCATGATCCGTTCCAATGACAGCCCCTTGGTTGTCGCCGGCGATTCCATATTGAGTAATCATACGCTGGCGTGCTTTGATGTTGCCTTTATTGAAATCACTGATTTCAACACCTGCTTCTTCTAACGCGGATACTTCTGCATCGACAGCGCCTTTGATATTCACACTTAAGCTAACATCTGGTTTGATAAAGTCCAACGCCCGTTTGGCATCCGCTTCATCTGCTTGGGTACCATAAGGTAAACGAACAGCGATAAATTTATAGCTGTTATCCCCAGTTTCTTGACGCATTTCTTCCATTGTAAATTGTGCCAGGCGACCGGCTAATGAAGAGTCCTGTCCGCCGCTGATCCCTAAAACAAAGGTTTTTAAAAAGGGATGCTTAGTAAGATAAGCTTTCAAAAAATCGATACTCTTACGAATTTCTTCCTGCGGGTCAATTTCTGGTTTCGTACCTAGTTCTTTAATGATTTCCTCTTGTAATGTCATGACGCATCCACTCCCTAATCTTCTTGATTCGTTTTTACCACAGATTTACGTACTTGGGCCATAATTTTGTTTTTATGGTTCCAACAATCTGTTGAAAGATCAACTGGATATTTTTGTGGATTTAGGTCGCGCTTGTATTCTTCCCATAATGAATCCAAGCTGTCTTTGGCCGTTTGCTTAACTACTTCTAAATCAGGCAATTCATAGGTAAGCTCTCCATCTACAAAAATATCCTTTAGAACTGGATGTGCTTCAAAATTTTTCACTGTTTTGTTGATGTAAGGATATACGGGATGGAACATGTAGATTTCTTTTTCTTCACGAGGATCTTCATCCCATAGTGTCACATAATCGCCTTCTGATTTGCCATCAGATTTACGTGTGATCCGCCACACTTGTTTTTTACCTGGCGTTGTGACTTTTTCCGCATTGCTTGAAAGTTTGATGGTATCCACCATTTCGCCTTGTTCATTTTCGATTGAGACCAATTTGAAGACCGCGCCAAGAGCTGGTTGATCATAGGCGGTGATCAATTTCGTCCCCACGCCCCATACATCGATCTTCGCATGCTGCATCTTCAAGTTTAAGATCGTGCTTTCATCTAGATCATTCGACGCATAGATCTTCGCATCTGGGAAGCCTGCTTCATCTAATTGCTGTCGTACTCGTTTTGAAATGTAGGCCATATCACCACTATCAATCCGCACACCCAAAAAGTTGATCTTATCGCCCATTTCTCGTGCAACTCTGATAGCACTTGGTACACCGGATTTGATCGTATCATAGGTATCGACTAAAAAGACACAGTCGCGATGTGTTTCAGCATAAGCTTTGAATCCATCATAGTCATTCCCATAAGATTGGATCAAAGAATGAGCATGCGTTCCACTGTCAGGAATCCCAAAGATTTTTCCTGCACGCACATTACTCGTAGCGTCCGCACCGCCAATATAAGCTGCCCGCGTTCCCCATAGCGCTGCGTCTAATTCTTGTGCTCGACGTGTCCCGAATTCCAACAATGGATCTTCCCCGATAACCGACTTGATCCGAGCCGCTTTTGTGGCGATTAAGGTTTGGAAATTAACAATATTCAAAAGTGCTGTTTCTACTAATTGACACTGCAATAGCGGTCCTTCTACTTGAATGATCGGTTCATTGCTAAAGACCAATTCGCCTTCTACCGCCGAACGAACGGTGCAAGCAAATTTGAAATCACGCAAATAATTGATAAAATCTGCTGGATAATTTTCCACTTCAGCTAAGTAAGCCAGATCACTTTCACTAAATGTCAAATCTTCCAGATATTTCACCAATCGTTCAAGACCAGCAAAGATGACATAGCCATTATCAAATGGCATATTACGGAAGTAACACTCAAATACGGCATGTAGATCCGCGCGACCGGTCTCCCAATAAGTTTTCATCATATTGATCTGATAAAGGTCCGTATGAAGTGTCAAACTGTCATCTTCGTACAACTTTTTCATAGTCATGCTCCTCATTTGTTTTTAGTAAATTAAACTATTTTAATTATTATAGCACAAGAATTCAGTGAGGGTACTTTTAGCTCTCTTATGATTTATTAAATTTCTCTCGGTAAAACTCAACCAGCAAAGCTCTAGAAAAGTTGACGATAATCCTGCTCAAATGTATAAAAAAGAGAGGCTCGATGCCTCTCATGTCTAGCTGCTATTTTTTTGGAACCTTGTATTCCACCGCAATGATATCTTTATAAGATTCTTTCGGACGCATTCCAGCTTCCATAATTTGTTTTTTATACCCTACATTCACCACTACATCTTCACGATCGACTTTTAACAAACGGTGAATAATCGTATCTACCTCTTCATGACTGATTTTGCGTTTACGATTCAACAACAGCAAATCAATCGTGTCAAAACGATCCGCGTATATTATTTTCGTGCGATCATAGGCGTAAAGTTTTAGTAATTTCACGGCTTGCCGTTTATCAAAAAAGTACTTTGTTAGATTAGGATACAGTGTTTCCAAGTTAACATTACTGTTCAAGGGTGTTTCAATTAATTTCATTCAACGCTCTCCTATCTATATATTTTTATCGTGATTTATAATTATTTTTCTTTCCAATGAACATTTTACCATACCGAGCCAGTGTTTTTTATTCAATACAAAAACTTTTATGAAAAAGAAAAAAATATTGAGATGAACGCTTTTTACTCTCTTTCTCTGGCAATACAAACACATCGTCAATTGTTTTTTGATCATCGACTATCTGCGTCTTATCATTCCGCTAAACATCATAATCATTTATTGGCTTTTAATGGGAACAGATTTCGCTCTTTTTACATTAGGAAAAGCGGAACTGACAAAAAAAGCCATCGAAATGAATTTCGATGGCTTTTACCTTAAGGCGTGATTACATCATGCCGCCCATCATAGATGGGTCCATTGCTGGTGCAGCTGCTGCTCCACCTTCTACAGGTTTGTCAGCAACAACAGCTTCAGTTGTTAATAATAAAGCTGATACTGATGCGGCATTTTGCAATGCTGAACGTGTAACCTTAGTTGGGTCAACGATCCCAGCATCAATCATATTGACATATTCACCAGATGCTGCGTTGAAACCAGTACCGCGTTCGGCATTTTTCAATTTGTCGATTACAACTGAACCTTCAAATCCAGCATTTTCAGCAATCTGACGAACAGGTTCTTCTAATGCACGAACGACGATCTTGATCCCTGTTTCAATGTCGCCTTCAGCATCTAATTCAGATACTTTCTTGATGACATTGACCAAAGCAGTACCACCACCGGATACGATTCCTTCTTCAACCGCAGCGCGTGTTGAGTTCAAGGCATCTTCAATGCGTAGTTTTAATTCTTTTAATTCTGTTTCAGTAGCAGCACCAACTTTAACGACAGCTACGCCGCCAGCAAGTTTTGCTAAACGTTCTTGTAATTTTTCACGATCAAAATCAGATGTTGTTTCGCCGATTTGACGTTTAATCATTTCAACGCGATCGTTCAATGCAGCTTTGTCGCCAGAGCCTTCGACGATTGTAGTATTGTCTTTATCTACAACCACTTTGCCAGCAGTTCCCAAGTTTTCAATTGTTGCTTCTTTAAGATCTAAACCAAGGTCTTCTGTAATGACAGTCGCGCCAGTTAAGATCGCGATATCTTCCAACATCGCTTTACGACGATCACCGAAACCAGGAGCTTTCACTGCAACAACGTTAAAGGTTCCGCGGATTTTGTTTAATACTAATGTTGGTAATGCTTCACCATCAACATCATCAGCGATAATTAACAATGAACGAGATTGTTGTAATACTTGTTCTAACAATGGCAAGATATCTTGGATGTTAGAGATTTTTTTATCTGTGATCAAGATGTATGGATTTTCTAAAGCAGCTTCCATTTTGTCGTTGTCTGTTACCATATATTGAGACAAGTAACCACGATCAAATTGCATTCCTTCAACAACGTCTAGTTCAGTGTCGATCCCTTTAGATTCTTCAATTGTGATAACACCGTCGTTACCAACTTTTTCCATTGCTTCAGCAATTAATTTACCGACTTCTTCGCTACCAGAAGAAACAGCCGCAACTTGTGCAATCGCATCTTTTGAATCAACAACTTTAGAAATGCTATGCAATTCTTCAACTGCTGCTTTTGTTGCTAATTCGATTCCGCGGCGAATTCCCATTGGGTTTGCGCCAGCAGTTACGTTTTTCAATCCTTCGCGGACGATTGCTTGAGTAAGAACAGTCGCTGTAGTTGTACCGTCTCCAGCAATATCATTTGTTTTAGAAGCAACTTCAGAAACTAATTTTGCTCCCATGTTTTCAAAATGATCATCTAATTCGATGTCTTTTGCAATAGTAACACCGTCATTTGTAATCAATGGTGAACCGTAAGATTTTTCTAGAACAACATTACGTCCTTTTGGTCCTAATGTAACTTTCACTGTATCAGCTAATTTGTCTACCCCACGTAACATTGCTGCGCGAGCATCTTCAGAAAATTTAATATCTTTTGCCATGATTCTTTCACCTCATTATTTTTTATTCGACAATTGCCATGATATCTTTTGCAGCGATGATCAAATATTCACTGCCTTCATATTTCACTTCTGTACCTGCGTATTTTTCAAACATTACCGTATCACCAACAGCTACTGGCATTGGACTCTTTTGACCGTTTTCCAACACATTGCCTTCACCAACAGCCACAACTTTAGCTGTTTGTGGTTTTTCTTTGGCCGCTGAAGCTAGGACTAGGCCTCCAACTGTTTTTTCTTCTTCTTGAGTAACTTCAAGAATGACACGATCACCTAATGGTTTTAACACAATAAATCCCTCCAACTAGTAATGATTTTCTAAGTTGTTAGCACTCTTGGCTATCGAGTGCTAACTCACAATTCCTATAATACCATTTTTGTTTCTTTTTGCAAGTCCTTCGATTGCTTTTTATTTTTTTCTGCACTAAGTTTTTACTGAAATATGGTATACTTGGGAACAATAAATGTTTAGAAGGGATTAATAATGAGCGAAAAAAAATATAGTTTTATCACGATTTTCACTTACGGACTAGTTTTGTTTTCACCAGTCATTTTTCAAAGTGTATTGCAAATAACTTCTTCACAAATTATCCAGTTAACGACACTGACATATTTTCTTGGCGCTATCTTAATGATCTTTTATCGAGTCAAGTCCCGGTCATTCGAAATAGAAACCCGACAAAAAAATGTTTTGATTACAATTCTGCTTGGAGTCGTTGGAATTCCCGCTTCCTTAATACTGCAAATGGTTATTTTACAAATCGAGCAGCAATTTCTAGGACAATCTGTTGCTTCACAAAACACGCAGAATATCGTGGATTTAATCATGAACAACATGATTTTTATTTTGGCAACAACGATAGCTGGACCGATTATGGAAGAGTTCGTTTTTCGTCGGGCAATCTTCGGCTCACTGGAGAAAAGATTGGGATTTTTCCTGCCAGCATTACTAAGCTCTGTTTTATTCGCGTTTGCCCATAATGATGGACACTACCTCCTGTATGCTGGATTAGGCTTTTTATTCTGTGGTATGTATCGTTATAGCGGACGCATTTGGACTTCGATGATTACTCACGTGGGAATGAATCTGTTGGTCATCCTGACACAATTGGCACTTCGATCATAAAAATTTCCAGACTAATCCTTTGCTATTTTATAAAAACCTCCTTAGACTTAGATTCATAATAGTCTAAGGAGGTTTTTTCTTGAAAATAGCAATTATTGGTGCTACCGGACATGCGGGATCATTAATCCTAAGCGAAGCCCTCGCTCGTGATTTAGCGGTTACTGCAATCGTTCGCCACCCCGAAAAACTAAAGGTACAAGTCCCTATTTTGGTGAAGGATCTATTCGAGCTGACAAAAAAAGATGTAGAGTATTTTGATGTCGTGGTAGATGCCTTTCGTCCGCCAGTTGGTCAAGAAGAGCTGCATCAAACATCATTGAAGCACCTCACCAACATTTTGCGCGGAACGGACACGCGTTTACTCGTTGTCGGGGGAGCCTCTTCCTTGTTTATTGATGAGGATCACCGCATGATCGAACTTTCCGATCCAAACGCTGTCTACTATCCAACGGCTTATAACATGTACCAAGCATTTTTAGATCTAAAAGCCGCTCAACGGATCAATTGGACTTATTTAAGTCCAGCTGCAAATTTTGTTCCTGATGGTCAACGTACTGGTCACTATCAAGTCAGCGATGATCGCCTGCAAAAAAATGCCCAAGGTCAAAGTGAGATTAGCATGGCCGATTACGCAATAGCTGTGATCGATGAAATCATCGAGCCAAGACATCTCAACCAGCATTTCAGTGTTTATAGTTAAAAAAAGGGCAGGCCTGCAAATAAGCAAGCCTGCCTTTTTTAGATTGCGAATAATTCAGTTGCGCTATCTGGATCGGTATCAAAGATTTGGAACTGGTGATTTACACCAAGATCATAACGAGTCAATGTTTCTTCCATCGTCATATGTGCCAATTCTTTCATATTGTTTTCTCTACTCAAATGCCCCAAGTAAATGCGTTTCGTCCGATCACCAAGAATATCGGTCATAACCAGCGCACCATCGTCATTAGACAAATGCCCGCGGTCCCCTAAAATCCGTTGCTTTAGACTCCAAGGATAAGCACCCATCCGCAACATCTCTAAATCATGGTTGCTTTCTACCAAGTAGGCATCCGCGTCACGAATTGTTCCGCGAACATGTTCACTAGCGTATCCTGTATCTGTTAACATGACAAAAGAATGCCCATCTTTGTAAAAACGATAAAATTGCGGTGCTGCAGCATCGTGAGAAACGCCAAAACTTTCGATATCCAAATCACCAAAAGTAAGAACTTTTCCCATCTCAAAAATATGCTTCTGTTCCACATCAACTTTCCCAATCAAAGGAGCCATTGCTTCCCAAGTTTTTTCGTTGGCATAGACAGGTAATTTATACTTTCTTGCAAGCACTCCAACACCATGAATATGATCACGATGTTCATGAGTAACTAAGATCGCGTCTAAATCCTCAGGTTTTCGATCGACTTCTGCTAATAGCGAAGTGATTTTTTTCCCACTCAAACCAGCATCAACTAAAATTCTTTTTTGCGGACTTTCTAAATACAAGGAATTCCCCGTACTGCCGCTAGCTAAAACACTGATATTGAAGGCATTATTCATTTCTAACATGAGCAATTTATCCCCTCTTTTAAAACTGTCCTCAGTATACAACCCTTTTTATGGATTTTCCACCTTTGGAACTAAATTATTCGTGATCACCTGATTACTCAGTGCATTGACTTTTTCAATCTGAGTCGTCTTATCCGAGGTCTTTATCTTAACAAACCAAACAGGTACATAGACATTCTTTTCACGGACTTCGAGTGTTCGAAAATAACCAAGATAAACATTCGTAATCGTTGATTTACTAGGAATATTATTATTGATATACAAGGTATTCAAGATTTCTTTTTCAGAAGCCAGCGTCATTTTCTCCCGCAGCGGTTCGATGTCTTTCAGACGGGTCTGGGTATATTTCGAAACCCGGTCCTGATCACTGTTCTTTTCGATATCCAATGTCAATCGAGAGGTTTCATCAATAAAAGGAATTCCCTCATAGGATTGCGCACCGACAATTTTTCCCAGCTCATCATCTTTCTTTGAAATGTCTGGCAAATACGTGTATTCCGTTCCCTCCAAAATGAATTCTTTATCCTTCATGAGACGATTAAAGCTGCTAGTCGCTTTTTTCAAATCAAATTCTGTCTCCCCGTTGGGCAAGTTGGTCAAAACTCGGTCTGAAATTGTCCAGTTGCCAGTAAGTGTCTGATCGTCTGATGCATTTAGCATAGATTCAAATTTATCTTGCTCAGCACTCAGATAATAGCCCTCGCGATGTTCATCAGAGACAGCCTTTTTGACTTGAATTTCATCGTTTTCTAAACGGTGCATGATATCTTCTCGTTGATTAGAGTTGGTGACTAGACTTTGCTCATGCTGATTATTCCAATAGATACTGAAAAGAAAGATGTTCAATCCAATAAAGACGAGAAAGAAGATCCATTCGATTTTTCTAAAATCCAATTAGCTCGCCTCCATTTCCAGGTTTCCCTGCATTAGCTGAGTCGCAGGGTACCAAGTATTGTCATACTTAATAAACCACTCTGGAGTCAACGCCACTAATTTATTTACACCATCAATGTCTTGCCACGTATAGCCGATGATGAAGCTTTGTACCTTATCAAGATCAAGCCCTACTGCAGCGAGATTATTCTCAATTTCTAAGGTACTTGGCAGTTCGACTTCTTCGTCTGAAGGAATCGGTACTTGAACAGTGTCCATACTCGTCTCAATCCTTATTTGCGTCGACGCTCCATTCGATCCATGACCGATTTTTACCGCCATCTTCCCTTTTGAAGATTGACTGAAGATTGGGTAGCCTTCGACAAAAATTCGATAATTAACTTGCCCTTCATGATGATCAAAATAGCGCAAATTCCCTACTGCCGTTCCTAAGCGGCTGACATAATTGAAGCTTTGGCTATACATACTTTCTTTCGATAAATCTTCGGGCAACTCGCCTTCAAATGTAACCTGACGTTTCTGCTCGTCCATCATTAACTCCTCATGGCCGCTGACAAAAGAACGTGCCCCACTAGCTTCTTCCTCTCCTTTTGCTTGGTCAGGATTCTGGAAAAAGGCAGTACGGAATAAAGAGTAAGACTGAGTAGTCAGAATGTAGCTGTATTTTTTTAACCGAACGCGGTCCTTTGTTCTCAACAAGCGCGGGACCAGAGGATTTTCATCCGACATTTCCAAAAACTTTGGTTGATTTTTTTGATAGATTGTTTCAAGTCCAGTGAAATCTGCTGAAATAGTCGCTTCATAGACAGTATCTTTGCTGTAATTCAAAAAGCGGATCTTCTTTTTAGAAAAATCTACTTGAATTTTTGAAAATGTCAGCTTATCTGAGTCCTTCAATGAATTTAAATTGATTGGCATATCAAAAACTTTGACATATTCAGTCAATGAAAAGCCGCCTTCATAATTTAACTCAATACCATTATCCAAACTATAATAGCTTTTGATTTCTTCTTCACCTTGAGCCACTTCTTGAAGCTGACCATAAGTACTTTCAGTCAAACGGGCTTGAGTCGTAGCCAACAAGTTTTCACTACTGGTTTGAAACTTGCCTTCTGCCAGATCCCAAATACCGCGGATCGGCAAAAAGGCATCCGTCGCTTTTGCGTAGTTTTGGTCGTTTTTAACCGCTTGTTTACTAGTATTGACATCGGCTGTTTTAGAGGTAGGACTGAGCCAGATGGCATAGGTCAAAATGAGACTAAGTAAGATCAGGGCAAAAAGCGCCACGCGGATGATTCTTTCTGAAATCTTCATTCCCAAATATCCTCCTCATAAGGTTCATAAGGTAAAGAAATATAGAAAGTAGAGCCTTTACCTTCGACACTTTCAACCCATATCTGGCCTTGATGGGCTTTCATCACTTCTTTAGAGATCGCCAGACCAAGCCCCGTGCCGCCCTGTTGACGTGCACGAGCCTTATCCACTCGATAAAAACGTTCAAATACCTTTTCTAAATCTTTTTTAGGAATCCCCAAACCTTCATCCGAAATACTCAAAACAACGTTGTTATGAGTTTCCATTAGATGAACTTCGATTTTCCCGCCATCAGGTGAATACTTGATGGCATTGTTCATGATATTATCGATTACCTGCATGATCTTATCTGTATCGATTTCAACCCACAGATCACGTTCAGTGAACTCACGGACGATCCGGTAATTCTTTTCTTGGCTGTTCACCATCATATCGAAACGATCCAAAATATAATCGACCAGTTCATTGAAGTTAACAAGCTCGAGATCCATTTGCTGAGCACCTGAATCCATTCGAGAAAGATTCAACAAATCATTGATCATTCGAATCATTCGATCGGTTTCTCCCAATGTTACATGAATAAATTCTGGCGCGATCTTCTTATCTTGCCAAGCACCTTCCTCTAACGCTTCTAAATAACTGCGCACACTAGTCAGTGGTGTACGTAATTCATGGGAAACATTCGAAACAAACTGACGACGTTCCTCCGCCGTTTTCTCCTGTTCGGTAACATCATGAATTACGACAACCAATCCGCTGATAAAGCCCGATTCGCGTCGAATCATAGCAAAATCAGAACGCAGTGTCATGCGATCTTCTTCCGAATCAGATTTCGAACGATCGATTAAAATCTCTTCCGGTGTTTCTAATAATTTTCGTAATGTGTATTCTTCTTCTAGATCCAACAAGGTCAAAATGGATTGCCCGATTGCTTGTTCGCTAGTAGTATTCAGTAAAGACAAAGCCATTTCATTGATAGTAATAACTTTTCCACGACGATCAGTAGCGATGACGCCATCCGTCATATGGGTCAGGACACTGTCTAATCGATTTCGTTCAGCTTCCATCGTATCTTGAGCATCTTCGATTCGATCAGATAACTTGTTAAAAGTCTCCGCCAACTGACTCAGCTCATCGTGTCCTTGAACATCTACTTTTTCAGAATAATCGCCTTGTGCAATCCGAACCGCCTGTTTCTGCATCTCTTTGATCGGCTTCGTGATTGATCGGGCTACCAGCAAAGCCACTACGATCGATATCAATCCAGCAATTAAGGAAGCTGTGAAGAAGATCAGGGCGGTATTGCTGATTTCGGTATATTTCTGTTCAATATCACTCTTAACATAAAGAGCCCCGATCACAGCCGAATCGCCGGTCGGGGACTGAATAGGTTGGACATTGATATATACCCGTTTATTATTGTCATCCAGTGTTACATATTGCTTCATTGAAAAATCATCAATATCGCTGTACTCGTTTTTCTTACCCACGATAGAATCTTTTTGCCCAACATCGTTCGTAGCTACGACAATTCCTTTATCATCCACTACCCACATTTCACCAACATCGGTAGCAGTATTATTTTCAAGGATACGTTGAAGCTGATCCGCTTCGTTGTCACTATCCTCTGCCATCGTTGCACCGAGGGTCGTGCTTAATAAGGACACCCGTTGGTTCATATCTTTGGTAAAGCTGTCGATTGTTGATTTTTCAAGTCCGCGGATAAAATAGGCACCGATGATCTCGATGGAAATCAATAAGATCAAGATAAATGAGAAAGCAATCTTGAAATTGACTGATCGGTAAAAACGGACTTTCTTTTCCATACTTACTCCTGTTCAGGGTTGCGTAGATAATAACCTACGCCACGTCTGGTTACTAAATAGGTTGGATGACTTGGGTTATCTTCGATTTTTTCTCGTAAACGTCGCACAGTCACATCAACCGTTCGAACATCGCCAAAATAATCATAACCCCAGACCGTTTGCAACAGATGCTCACGGGTCATCACTTGACCAATATGTTTTGCTAAATAATGCAGCAACTCAAATTCGCGATGAGTCAGTTCAATCGTATCTCCGTGCTTGGTTACCATATAAGCATCTGGGTGGATCGTCAAATCACCGATCGTCAAATCACTTTGTGTTGTATGCTCTTCTTCCTTAGGTGCTTGTCCGCCACGACGTAGATTAGCCTTCACCCGAGCCACTAACTCACGATTTGAGAATGGTTTTGTTACATAATCATCGGCTCCCAATTCCAAGCCTAAAACTTTATCGATCTCAGAGTCTTTAGCGGTAACCATAATGATCGGCGTTTCATGGGTCTTGCGTACTTCACGAGCCACTTCTAAACCGTCTTTTTTTGGCAACATCAAATCTAATAAAATCAAATCTGGATTGACCTCTTCGACTTTTTCCAAGGCTTCTTCACCATCATAAGCGGTGAAGACTTCATAGCCTTCTTTGGTTAAATTGAATTTCACGATGTCCGAAATCGGTTTTTCATCGTCAACTACTAGAATTTTTTTCACTAAGAGTCACCTCATACCTTTATAAGATTGTATGTACGCCATACTATTATACAATAATTTCAGCCCTGTTTCATCTTTTCAAACAGACGACGATTTTTTTACAACTATTACTTAAGAAAAAATGAAAAAAAGAAGATGAGCTTTTACCCATCCTCTTACTCGTATTTTTAGTCTAGCACTTGGCAAACCACGCCTAAAGATCCTGGTCCAGTGTGGACAGATAGTGCTGGTGAAACTTTCCCAAAATAAATATTTTCCGCTGTTGGAAATAGCTCCTGCAGCCGCTGGCGGATCTTCTCCGCTGTCTGCAAAGCATCCGCGTGGGTCACGGCCAAATTGAACCGTTGGTGATTTCCAACGTGCTCCTTCACTAATTGAATCGTCTTATCGATACTCTTATTTAACCCGCGCACCTTTGCGACTGTGTAATAGATTCCGTCTGGATTACATGAGATGATCGGTTTTAATTTTAACGCACTGCCTAATAAGGATGAAACCAGTCCGATTCTCCCGCCCTTTTGTAAATACTCTAATGTATCGACGTTGAAAAAGATTTTTGTCTTCGTGATCTTGCTTTCAACTTCAGCAATGACATCTGTAAAGGATTTCCCTTGCTTAACCAGATCACCTGCATAGATTGCAAGGATTCCTGCTCCGATCCCAACATTTTTTGTATCAATCGACTGGAAGGTTAATCCTTCATAGTGCTCTCCCAACACGCGCAGCGCATTATAAGTGCCGCTCAACCCGCTAGAGATTGTCACAATGATGACGTGCGTGTAGCCTTCTGCCTTGATCTCATCGAAAACCTGATGAATCAGTTCACCATCAGGTAAAGAGGTCGTTGGCAATTCCTTTTTGATTAACGGAAAAATGGTATCAGAACTAATGTCGATTCCGTCTCTATATTCTCTGTCACTAAAAATGATCCGCAACGGTACCATAAAAAATGGCCCATTATCTATGACTTCTTTTGGAACATCCGTCCCAGAGTCAACTAGGATCGCAATTTTTTCACTCATCATTTTTGCCTTCTTTCTCTTTATCCAACTGAATGATTTTTTCAGCTAACATTTTCTGGGTAAATGAAGCGACAGCACTTTCCATTGCTAAGTAATAAAAATCTTCACTTCTGCGAGTCAAACTAACTTCTTCCCCTAGCACAATCTTGGCTACCTGCATTAACGCTTCTTCTTGCACGGTACAAAAGCTGTTATAAGCATCTTTAGGTTCATTGATCGCCAGCTGCATCCGAATCAACTCATTAATATCTGGAATCGCAAATACCTGCTTAAGCAGAGTAATGGCAATCAGATAAGCTAAATGATTACGGTTATAGCGTTTTTTGACTGGTGACGGTACCAATTTATGTTTAACGTAATTATTGACCATTGCACTGGATAAAAGCTGATGCTTATCATCTTCGATCAGCGGTGATAAATAGCGGTCAACAAGAGTAATGACTTGATCCATGTATAATTCTAATTCGGGCAACTCTTCCCATCGAGGCAAACGTAATTCTTTTAAACCATCTGCCCATGATCTGAGCTTCGTTTCTTCCATTTTTTTGCACCCCTTTCATCGTCATTCTACCAAAATTACGATAATTATACAATATAGTTTCGAAAACTAGATAATTGAAGCGCTTTTTGTCGAAATTTTTTTAAGTTTATTCTTGCTTTTTTATTTTCTCAGTGCTAACATATGAAAGTACTTTGTTTGGGCCGTTAGCTCAGTTGGTAGAGCAGCTGACTCTTAATCAGCGGGTCGCGGGTTCGAGCCCCTCACGGCCCATTGGGTGCCAAACCCACGTCACCAGTGCATTCTTGGCTACTTCGGTAGTTTAGAAAAGAATGTGCGTGGTGACTTTTTTTGTTTTTAGGATAGATTTTTTGAATGAAGGATCTCCATCGAACCGCTACATCGAAGCTTTCTAACTTATGAAATAAATTAATAATTAAGTCACTAGTACACCGTTAACGTTCTCACTCGTTTCAACTGATGTGTACATGGTGGCTTTTTGTTTAAATAAATTTAAATGGGTTTAACCTATGATGCTGTTTTTAAAGCTGCCAACGTCGACTAAATCTAGCTAGAAATCTCTTGCATTGTCAATCATCTGGATAGCCTACTTATTTACTTCAAGCTTTATTCTTTTAGAGAGTCGTTTTCGCGTATAGCATTACATCCTACTAACCGAATCTAAAGAAGCCGCTCAAATCAATTAACTAAGTTTTGAGCGGCTTCTTTCCTCCAAAAAACTATGAGATGATAAGACATTTCCAATAATATTTTTACATAAAAAGAACTTTATAATAGCAATTATTCTCTAAATCGATTTTATAAAGAGCATAAAAAACTTTTCCAACTATTTTCGATCCCCTAGTTTACAAATACATTTCTTGTGTTACAATTGTGTTACAAAAAGTTTAAGGAGTGATTCTTGTGAAAAAAATGGTTGTTTTAAGTTTGTTGGTATTGAGCTTCCCCCTTGCTGCATTTGCTGATACTTCTGAAAGTATCCCTTCTGAAACAGTAGGCTCTAGTCAAGAACAAGTAATTGAGAGCACTTCTGTTCCTGAAGAAACAGAAGTAAACGATCAACTCTCAACCGTCCCTAATGAAACTCAAGCTTCGTCGGAAAAACCTGTTGAAAGTCAAGACGCCATAACCGAAGACACTACTACTGAGAAGAAGACAAAAGAAGATGCAGCCAAGGAAGTACCAACTGCTGAATCCTCTACTGTTGAAACAAAACAAGCGAAAAAAACAAAAGCTTCAGAATCAGTCAAAAAGAAAACTGATGCTATTGTACCTCAACAGGCATCGGAAATAATTCAAAAATCGCAATCGTCTATAGAGAAGGATCTAATAAATGAATGGAATGCTGATGTAATTCGTGAAAACTTGAAAGTTCCTGATTATGGAATAGATCAAAATGAATT
>NZ_JCAFYN010000040.1:0-37167 GCF_059374735.1 Enterococcus sp. GPZ-007
CGTCTAAGGTGTTCTTCATTGCGTCAATCGCTGTGTTTCCTGTGACGTATATGTTTTTTTCTGAATGATTTTCTTTGATCAGGTTCTCCCGACTCTTCATCGTTGGAGCAAAGTAAAGATCGGTCAGATCGTCCGTTAATTGCCGATTCATCTCTTCTGGAAAAGGGGAGTATTTATCCCAGGTTCTCAAGCCAGCCTCGACATGCCCAATTGGGATTTGCTGGTAAAAGGCGCTTAATGCGGCAGAAAAGGTGGTTGTAGTATCTCCGTGAACCAGTAAAATATCCGGTCGCTCTTTTTGTAATATAGCGGTGAGCTTTTCAAGTACACGACTAGTGATCTCGCTGAGTGTCTGCCCCTGATGCATGATATTCAAATCATAATCAGGAACGATAGCAAAGGCGTGTAAGACTTGATCCAGCATTTCTCGATGCTGCCCTGTAACGACTACTTTCGCCTCAAAACGATTATCATCTGCTAATTCTTTAGCTAAAGGAGCCATTTTTATCGCTTCCGGTCGCGTGCCAAAGACTAAAAAAACTTTCTTTCTCATGATATCCTCCTTAAAACCTTTTAAATATTATAAATAAATTGTCTGGACCGAAAAATAGAAATTAATAATTATAATTTCGAGTTAATTTAAATAAATCTATTTTATTATTCGTTTTATTTATAATTAATACCCAGTATAAGAGAGAAATTTCATTTTGTCTTATTAGAGACTTTTGTATTCTCATAATTCAACCTGAAAATGAGAATACGAATAGTGAAAAAATACAGGAAATTGTCGGACAGTCGCTGTGAAGCAAAAAAAGACAAGAAGAAAAATCCCTTCTTGTCCAGTGCTCAGCGAATTCCGTGCCGATCTTTACGCAGCAAAATGACAGCGATCATCAAAAAGATCAAGCTAAAGAAAATTGTTCGTTGATTGAAATAGCTGACTAAAAAACCGTTCAATACGGCACCAGCAACAAAGCTGAGCAAAATAATCAATGTATCAAGAAAGGCCGCACGTTTGGCTGGCTCATGCTTGAGATAGCCCTCAAAGAAGTTCGTCGAAAGATTCTTCAAATTTCCCGTCATCATTAACGAGGTAAAAGGCTTCCCCTTCAATTTTTGGAACTCCTGCAATTGGGTTGCAGCCGCGATAGACAACAACGCATTAACAACCAAGTTTGGCAGATAGGAAGAGAAAATACCTACGATCAAAAGCAAACTGATTTCAAAAGTCAAAAACCAAAGCTGTTGATTGTTGCTAATCTTAGTTTGCAGATAGCGTGCCAGTAATGCCCCTAAAGCAAAGGACAGAATCGGGATCAAATAATGGATCAACACTCCCCATTGACCTTGTCCCAAATGAACACCTAATAAAATAAAATTCCCCGTTTGAAGTCCTGCGAATACTTCGCCGTGAACCAAATAAGTATAGGCGTCCAATCCGCCAGCCGTTGCCGCCAAGGCCATTCCGAATTCCAGCCGTTCATGAACTTTATCTGCCATTGTTTTGCACCTCTTTTTTCTTCATCCGAAGTGTACGCCAAATGAAGGAAAATGACAAAAAAAGTGTCCTATATGAAAAAAGCGACTAGGATCATTGATCCTAGTCGCAAAAAAAAATTATTTTAATCGTCCATTCTCCATATGCAGTTTCTTTTCAGCAATCTTCAACGTGCTTTCACGATGAGAGACAAGGATCATGGTTTTATCCTGTAATTTCTCCTTGAAGGTCGCAAGAATTGCTTGTTCATTGACATAATCGAGATTGCTGGTTGGTTCATCCAGTAAAATTAACGGCGCATCGTAAACCAGCAAGCGCGCTAAGCCAATTCGTTGACGTTCGCCATCAGAGATATTGCGAGAAAGCTTGCTGAGTTGTGTCTCGTATCCTTCTGGTAGCGAGAGTATCCAATCATGAATCGCGGCATCTTTAGCAGCTTCTTCAATCGCAGCCTGTGAGACATCATCACGTTTCAAGGAAATGTTGTTAGCAATTGTGTCTTCAAATAGAAAAGTCGATTGTTCCATGACGCCTTCCAGATGATGAAGGGCTTCCTCTTTAAGAGAAGATAACGGTGAATCGTTGATCATTAATTTCCCACTGTTGGGATCCCAATAGCGCATCAAGAGTTTTAGCAGCGTACTTTTCCCGCTGCCGCTTTCTCCGCTTATCCCGATACTTTGACCTTTCTTCAAGTCAAAAGAAATCTGCTCTAAGACCGTTTTTTCTGTATTGGCATAACGGAAAGCCACTTCGTCTGCTTGCAGCTTTTCAACTGCATCAACGGAATTTGTACTTTCCTCAAATTCAACAAAGGGATCTTCGTGAACCAGCTGATATAAGCGGCGACCACTGGAGAAGGTCGTCAACAAGGCATTGCCTAAATTGCCTAATGCTAAGACAGGACCAAATGAACTGAGACTCAGCACCACTGAAACAACGATCGTTTCCATCGAAAGTCCGCGGCTGCTGCCGAAATAGAATACGCAAAGCGTGGTTCCGATAACGACCAATTCACTTAAGAGCTGCAAAGAATTGCCTTGGAAAATCCGGCGGCGATTCTCATGATTTAAGACTTTACTGTCTGCTTTTAATTTATTCAAACGCGTTTTTTCTAAATGAAATTGAGCGATGTCCTTTAGACTATTGGCATTTTCCATGATCGTCTGACTGACCTGTACGAAGGCCTTTTTGTAATCATCGCCAATCTGCAGATTTCTGCGATAACTGATGTAAGGGATGATCGCGCCAATCAGAATTTGTCCGATCAACAGTAGAAAGGCCAAGCCTAAATCAAAGCTTGCTAGAAAAACAAACGTTACCAGAGACGTGTCCAGAGCGATAAAAACAGGTGAGATCGTGTGAGCAAAAAAGACTTCTAAAGCCTCTACATCGGTCGAAATCGATGTGATCAGTTCACCGCTGTTCTTACCAGTCAGGCGGGCTGGGCCGATCGTTCTTAAAGCAGCGAAAATTCGCTCGCGAATATGGGCTAATAAAGAAAAGGCAATGTCGTGATTTTGATATTGTTCTAAATATCGTGCGACACCTCGGACGATACCGCAGGCGATCAATACAACTAAAATGAGTATGAGATTTACCTTCGCACCATCGATCAAACGTAACAGGGTGAGTGTACTAATGACTGGGATCGCTACGACAGCAAGATTGCTGATGATTCCCAGCAGGATCGCGAGAGACATCTTCCCTTTAAAGGGCTTCGTGAAAGAAAGCAGCCAGTGAATCAAGATCCTATCCTTCATTGCCGATCACTCCCTTCATCTGACGATTTTCTTCCGTAAAGTAGGTATTGAAATAATCCGAGGTTTGCTCCAATTCTTGTGGTGTTCCAGCTTCGACGATCGCTCCGTCTTTAAAGACATAAACGCGATCAGCATCCAGAACATTGTATAAACGATGGGAAACGAAAATCACGATGGATTCCTTTGATAAGGCCTTCAGTGTCGCTAAAATGATTTCCTCACTTTCGATATCAACGCCCGATGTGATCTCATCGAAAATATAAAACTCTGCTGAGGCGGCTAAGGCACGAGCAAGAATCAGCCGTTGTCGTTGTCCGCCAGACAAGTTTTTGCCGTTTTCTTCTAAGACTGTATCCAGCTGGTTTGGTAATTGTTGGACGAAGGTCAACAGCTTCACGCGATCTAGCAATTGCCACATGCCATCCTCTGTTAGCCGAGAATTTGCCAGCCGCAGATTGTCCCGGATACTTTCGGCGTAAAGAAAATCCTTTGTGTTTACTAAAATTCCTTTATTCAGCACCGTCGAATTGCTTAGCTCCTTTAAATCGGTATGATTCCAGCGGATCGATCCTTGATACTCGTCCAACTGATTCAACAGTAATTGTGCAAAGGTGCTTTTGCCTGAACCGGATTTTCCTACAAAGGCGGTAAAGGTGCCTTTCTGCAATTCCATAGAGACATTTTTGATAGCAGGAGTTTCCTGATTTTCATAGGTGAAATCCAGCTGATTAACAGTGATTGTGTCTAACGGTTCTTGCCAAGAATCGATTGTGCCAGCTTTTTTTTCAGGTAATGCGAGATAATCAAAGATTTTCCCGCAAGAGCTGATCCCGTTCATCGCCACGTGGAAGAGGGAACCTAGCTGACGCATCGGTAAGAAGAATTCTGCTCCGACTAAAATGAAGACCAGTACACCATAGACGGTCAATTGTTGCTGCTGAAAAGCTATCAGTGCTAGACCGATCCCAAGCGCCGCCCCGCTATAGGAAAAAATATCCATGATGGTGATCGAATTCAGCTGCATCGAAAGCAAACTCATGGTGGCTTTGCGGAATTTTTGCGCGTCTTGTGCTAATTCCTGTTGTTTAGCTCCATCTTGGTCGTAAGCTTTCAGAACACTTAAGGCGCTCAAGCTTTCGTGGAATCGCGACCCCAAGTTTGTGTATTGATCCCAATACTTATTTAAGATCCGCTTCGTAATCTTCATCACTGCCATGATTGTTAGGGGGATAAAAGGCACACAAATCAGCATTACAATAGCAGGCTGCCAAGCCAACGAAACTAAATAGGTGAATAAGATCAATGAAGCTAGCAGGCAATAAAAAAGCTGCGGTAGAAAATGGGCATAGTACATTTCCAGCTGCTCGATTCCATCACCAGAAAGCTGCGCTAACGTTGTGGCCGGCAATTGCCGAGAAGTATTCCCTAAACGAAAGGCCTTTTCCATTACTTTTGTTCGCAACGCGACCCGCAAATCGGCCGAAGCTTGATCCGTTAGAAAAGCTGACAAGCGGATAAGGACTAGTTTTCCAGCTAAGGCTAGGAGGATTAGAGCAAAAGACAGACTCAGATTCAGGGAGTGGCCTTGAACAAAATTACTCAATAAGAAGGCCAGTGTCCGCCAGATATATAAGGACAAGCCAAGGCTGATACAGCGAATCACGACTTGCAGGATCAGTGTTTTCTTTTTAGCAATCGCAAAGAGCCGATGATCAATCATTCGGTTCGCCCGCCTTTGCTTTTAATGAAGCTTTTTTGCCACGCAAATACCATGTCAGTCCAATCACGTGGGCGATATAGACCACAACCAAGCAAATTCTCATGGGGGTGTTATCCACCAACAATCCCGGGATCAAAAAGACAACGAGGATCATCAAGAACATCTTCACCATTCCTGCATTGGTGATTTTCTTTTTGACGATCGGCTCTTCTACCGCCCGTTTGTAGAAGGAAGATTGAATGAACTTATTGTAATATTTATCAGAACTGCGCAGCCAAAAGAAGGCTGTCAGCAAGTAGAATATCGTGGTTGGTAAAAAGGGAAGAAATATTCCCAGTGTTCCCAGCGCAAAGGTAATCGCACCAAGAGAAAAATAAATGATTTTTTTCACATGTATGACCTCCAGTAATGAAATAAAGTGCTTACCAGTTCATCTTATGCTAAATGAAAATGATTATCAATCTCTTTGTGTGTTTCTTTTATTCAAAGTTTGGAGAAACGATAGTACGAATAAATTTATAGTGACAGCAAGATAAGAAGTGTTTTTTAATGATCATTTTTTTAATAAATTAACTGAAAAAAGATTAATAAAACATGTTCCTATATCCAACGATTTGACGTACTATTTTAAGTAGAGTATCTCTGTAACGTAGAGAAGACCAATTGTTTGTTGCACAGGCTAAACTAAAAGGGAGTTCGATTGTGAAAAGATTATTAAAACTGGGTTTAATCGTTCTGTTATTTCTAGGTGGATGTGGGAATGGTAAGACAGAAAAAGAGACAAAAGAAGCATCCTCAAAGGCAACATCAGAGACATCGAAAGCTGCTGCGGGTTCTACCGTGAAGCTGAATTTCTCAGCAGTGGGAGATAATTTGATTCATGATTATATTTACGATCATCTTAGACAGCCGGATGGCACGTATCGTTTTGATGAAATGTATGAACCAACCAACTATTTGAACAAGGATCGGGATGTTTCCTATATCAATCTGGAAACCATTTGTGCCGGTGAGGAATTAGGTCTCTCCGGTTATCCGACATTCAACGGACCAACACAGGTATTAGATTCCTTACATAAAGCGGGCTACAATTGGCTGTCTGCAGCTAGTAATCACACCATGGACAAAGGCGAAGAGGGAATCGTCAAGCAATTAGAATACCTAGAGAAATATCCAGACATTACGGTTACTGGCTCACAAAAATCAGCGGAGGCTAAGCGGCTGCATGTTAAAAAAATCAAAGGGGTAAACGTCGGGTTCATGTCTTACACCTTTGGTTTGAACGGGATTCCGCTGCCTGAAGGCAAAGACTATTTAGTCAATCTGATTGATCCAGAACAAATTAAAAAGGATATGAAGGAACTTAATAAGAGGAGTGATGTTCAGATTGTTAGTATGCACTGGGGAGAAGAGTACCAGTTTACGCCAAATGAAGAACAGACACAGCTAGCTCAGCTATTAAGTGATGCTGGAGTAGACGTGATTGTTGGTGGGCATCCTCACGTTATTCAGCCGATGGACTATCTAACGGGCAAATCTGGCAATCAAACCTTAGTGATGTATTCTTTAGGAAACTTCATTTCTTCTCAAGCAGAGAATGACCGGATGCTGGGAGGGATGGGTCGCTGGACGATTGATTATGATAAAAAGAAGAAAGACGTCAAGATCGAAGAAGTTGAATTTTGGCCGACGATCACTTATATTGGCGACAATTATCAAACCTATAAAACTTACGCGTTGAAGGATTACACCAATGAGTTAGCGAATCAGCATATGATCCATGTGAATCAGGGGCAGGATTTATCCCGTGAATATTTCATCCAACGCACCAATGAGATTATGAATGATAAAATAAAAATCGTTTATTAAAACAGCAAGTCATATCAAGCGCCGCATGTCCGAGCTTTCTATACTAAAGATAGGGTAGTCAAAATGGGGTGAAGGAATGTACGAGTGGCAAAGACAAATTCAACAGATCGTTGATGAGATTGATCACTGCATCGAAGGCTATAATGACGAGGCATTGACGTTGCGCCGATTGGCTCGCAAGATGGGCTATTCCGAATTTTATACGACGCGGAAATTTAAAGAAATCTCCGGCATGTCCTTTCGTGATTATCTGCGGCAGCGGAAATTGGCCTTTGCTTTAAAGGAAGTTCGCGACAATCAAAAAAGCTTTCTGGATATCGCTTTTGATTATGGCTTCTCCTCACATGAGGCCTTTACTCGTGCATTTAAAAACATGTATGGGCGCACACCTAGCGAATATCGCAAAGCGCCAAAGCCTGTTGTCCTACGAACAAGGCTCAGCCCGTTTGACCGCTACTTTTTAGGATTGGGAGAGATGGGCATGGTAAAATCCAGCAAGGATATCAAAACCTATTTTGTGACGATTCCGGCCCACAAGTTTTTGTTTATCAAAAATACGGAAAGCAATGGTTACTGGGACTTTTGGGAAAAGCAGAGTCAGATTCCTGGACAGGATTGTGATACGATCAGCGGCTTATTGGACAGTATTAAGGGGAAACTAGATGACAACGGCGGCAGTAAGCCAGATAGCAGCAGCGGGCAAGTGATGGCCTATATCAGTGATCCAGAAGGTCGGCTTTGTGATTGGGGCTTTCTACGCTCAGAGTGCTACGGCACACGCTTGACGGCGGATTATCAAGGAGATATTCCAGAACAGATGATCCTGCGTGATGTTCCCGAAGCAGAATATCTTGTTTTTGAGCATGGTCCCTTTGATTATGAACAGGAAAATCGCAGCGTAGAGGAAAAAGTAGAAGAAGCGATGGCAACCTTTGATTTTTCCGACACGGGTTACAGCTATGACACTACGCCCGGACGAATCATCTATTTCTATCACGATCCAGAACGTTTTTGGAAATATGTGCGGCCAGTAAAGAAAAGATAATCAAAACAGCGATGTTGATTTTACCCAACATCGCTGTTTTGAGCTTTTAGTTCATGCTCAATGATTTTTTCAACCATTCTTCATCTTGCGGATCTGCTGCGCCGCGTTTGTTTTGATCAATTCCTGCGATCAAGCTCATTTCTTCATCGCTTAGCTTGAAGTCAAAGACATCGATGTTTTGCGCGATCCGTTCTGCGTGAACCGATTTTGGAATCACGATGATATCACGTTGCAGGTGCCAACGCAGGATAACTTGAGCGATGGTCTTATTATGCGCTTCTGCGATTTTCGCCAAGGTTGGATCTTCCAGCACGTTGCCCTTACCTTGTCCAAGTGGACCCCACGCTTCGTGAGCGATATCCAAGCTTCTCAAGTATTCGTTCAATTCCTTTTGTTGGAAGTATGGATGGGTTTCGATTTGGTCAACGGCCGGAACGACTTTGGCAGTCGTTAATAATTTGTCCAAATGCGGTTTTTCAAAGTTAGAGACCCCGATCGATTTGATCAGTCCTTCGTTATAAAGACTTTCCATTGCCCGCCATTTTTCGTTATAGCCTTCGCTTGGCCAGTGGATCAAGTACAGATCCAAGTAATCAGTTTGTAATTTCTTCAAGGTTTCTTGGAATGCGGCGATTGTTTCGTCATAGGTCGTGTTACTGTTCCAAACTTTTGAAGTGATGAATAGCTCTTCACGTTTTACGTCGCTTTGAGCCAATGCTTCACCCAGCCACGCTTCATTGTGGTAGATCGCTGCCGTGTCAAAGTGACGATAGCCGTCCTTCAATGCATCTGCTACTGAACGTTTTAAATCATCTGCGTCTTGGACTTTGAAAACACCGAGACCTAATTGAGGGATCATTTGACCATTGTTTAGTTTCAACTGTTCCATTTAAGAAAACCTCCTATTATAGTCGTTACTACTAAAGTATACTGCTATACCATCTAGAACGTAACAATTTTGTTTAAATAAGTACGGTTGAGCAGGCGGACAAGCTGGTGAATACAGTCTTTTCTAAAGAGGTAGCGAAGTATTTTGAACAGCTGATTCAAGAAGAGTAGGGGATTACACTAACGGCGGACACTATATCAATATCATCCAGTCAGGTTTTTCCGATATGGCACTGGCAGTGTTTATCGTTGAGGACGAAGAGGATCCAGATGACTATTACAAGGTCTCTACAGCAGTTTGCACCGGACCTGTAACGATTGTAAACGAATAAAAAAGAAGGGAATCTTTTTTTCAGATTCCCTTCTTTTTTTATTTATCGCCAGCCCAGATCAGGGGCAATATCTTTCACGATGGTTTCAAGTAAATGTATATTGTAATCTACGCCTAAAGTATTTGGAATCGTGACTAGTACGGTATCCGCTTCTTTGATCGCTTCATCCTCAGCCAATTCTTTGACGATCTTATCTGGTTCACCAGCAAAGGTTTTCCCAAAGATCGTTGGATTTTGATGATAAGCCAAGAAGCCGACTTGATCGTATTTCGCGTCATCGCCTTGATGACCGAATAATTGACGATCCATATCTGTCGTGATCGGTTGGATCGAACGTGTTACCAATGTGCGTGGTTCAAAGTTATGCCCCGCTTCTTTCCATGCTTCCTTATAAGCTCGTAATTGTTTAGCTTGTTGTACATGGAAGGGTTCATTGGTTTCATAGTTCACCAAAGTCGATGACTGCAAGTTCATTCCGTGTTGGGCTGCCCAAACAGCGGTTTGTGTTGAACCAGCACCCCACCAGATACGTTGGCGCAAACCTTCGGAATAAGGTTCTAAACGCAATTTCCCTGGTGCTTGTGGGAACATTGGTTGTGGATTTTGTTCAGCGAAACGTCCGCCTTCGATCAATTTCAAGAACTCCAATGTCCGTTCTCGTGTGATATCTTTGATTTCTTCTTCACTGTAGTCGTAGCCGAAATATTTCCAGCCATCAAGGACTTGTTCAGGTGAACCACGACCCACACCCAATTCCACTCTTCCTTGGGTAATAATATCTGTAAGTCCGGCATTTTCTGCCATCATATAAGGATTTTCGTAACGCATATCGATCAAGCCAGTTCCGATCTCGATCTTGCTGGTCTTCGCACCGATTGCTGAAAGCAAAGGAAAGGGTGACCCAATTTGATCCGCAAAATGATGCACGCGATAATAGGCGCCGTCGATCCCGATTTTTTCTGCTTCGACTGCTAAATCAATCGATTGTAGATACGAATCTTGCGCTGTTTTAACAAGTGAGCCTTGATCCATCCAATGACCAAAACTCAAAAAGCCGATTTTTTTCATGATAGTGACCTCCTTGAATCTATGTAAAATCACTTACTTTTAATAAGTTAACATGATTCTACTACGTTCATCTTTAAAAAGCGAATAATTGTTCTTGGAAAGAAAAAAGCCGCTAGTCTTAAACTAGCGGCATGAAAGAAGAGTGCTTATCATTTGTTTTGATCGTGTCTAAGAAGCATCGAACGTTCTTGGAGACAACGCCTGATTTGTGCCACGCTTTGTTCAATAGTCTGGTCTGTAGTATCAATCACGTGCGCTTCAAATTCTCCTAAGTGAGCAAACTGCTCCCACATTACTTGAATAAGTTCTGTATTTGCTGCTGCATCCAGCTTTTCTCGGTGGATCCCTCTACGAAGTGTTTCTTCCTTTGAAGCTCGCAGGACAATATAATGAACCTCATAGCCGTCAGCAGCCGCCTGCATCCAAGGAGATAAAAACCACGGTCCAATGATACCGTCCACGAGGACCTCATAACTGTTTTTGGCGAAAACCTTCGTCGCCTCTAAAAAAGCCTCAATTACGATGCCATTTTGTTCCTCCGCTTCTCTTAAATGAGGGGCGATTTTGCCCTTTTGGATTAAATGATAAAAATCATCGGTATGCATGTGAACCGTTTTTTCCCAATCAGATTTTTGGGAGAGAATCGAAGCGACTGTACTCTTTCCAGTCGCAGGGGATCCGGTAATGAGGATGATTCTGCCTTTCGTCATAAATATCTCCTTCGCTTCATTTTCGCACAAACAATTATTTGTTTGGTGCCACGCCTTTTACCAGCATTTCTGTCCATTCTGCTGTATAGGGCATGATCCTTTCATAAATTTGCGGATTAGAGATTCCTTCAAGTATGGCCTGAAAGTAAAGCATTAGGAACTCATCTGAATATTTTAAGTCCACTTTTCCTTCTTTTCGCCCGCGGTGGAACAGGTCTAGCATGATCCCGAAGCTTTGCTTTGTATATTCCTCCATCATTCGAGTAAAGCCACTGTCGCCCTTTTCAGTAAAATAATCCATTAAATCTAGATAGAATTTTTTGTTGATTTTTTCAAGATAGTCGATTTTATTTTGGCTCATGGCGATTAGTGTCTCTTCAAAGGGGGCATTTTCCGCCATGATTTGTTTTGCATTCGTTCCCATATCTTCCATAGAGCGCATAAAGACTTCGTGAATCAAATTTTCTTTACTACCAAAATATTTAAAGATGGAGGTTTTTCCTACATTGGCTCTTTTAGCGACCTCGTCAATTGTTAAATTTTCAATACCCGCATCTGTATTCATCAGCTCAAAGGCAGCCTGCAATACCTGCTCCTTTTTTTCTTGCGTGCGTCGTTCAAATCCATTCATTTCAACTACCTGCTTTCTATAAAAAGAACTTTACGTGATTTTTAGTTCGTAATTCTCTTTTTACATATTATATAGGAAAGAATACGAACTTACAATGGATAAATAGTTTTAAACTTAAGCCGAAATTTATTGACTGTTTAAAAGAAACGGGATATTATTGGAATTGTAAATGAACTTTGGTTTGAAATGATCCTCAATATTGAATAATATGAACTATTTTGGTGTGTGTAGTTCATAAAAAGTTGCGTTTTGTTTTGGACTGGAAAGCACGTTATGAAATTATGTCGAAAGAAGAGGAGTTATGTACCATGACAGAAATTGTAAAAGTACAAGGCTTGCAAAAAAAATTTGGTAAATTTCAGGCATTGAGAGACGTGTCATTCACAGTGAACGCCGGTGAAGTCGTCGGATTTATCGGACCGAATGGTGCAGGAAAATCAACGACTATTCGCACACTGCTAGGCATTATCAACCGAGATCAGGGTGATGTCCAAATTTTTGGAAAAGATGTTTGGAAGGACAGCTTGGAGATCCACAAACGCATCTCTTATGTACCTGGAGATGTTGCTCTGTGGGGAAGTCTTACTGGTGGTGAGATCATTGATTTGTTCATTAAGCTTCATGGCGGCGGGAGTAAAACGAAACGCGATTACTTGATCAAACGCTTTGAACTGGATCCGAAAAAGAAAGCAAAGGGCTATTCTAAAGGGAATCGACAGAAGGTTGGGCTAATTGCGGCCCTTTCGGTAGAGTCGGATCTTTATATCTTGGATGAACCAACTTCGGGATTAGACCCTTTGATGGAGGCTGTTTTCCAGGAAGAAATCGAAAAAATCAAGCATGAAGGAAAAGCCATTCTATTGTCTTCGCATATTTTAAGCGAGGTAGAACGCTTAGCTGATAAGGTTGCGATCATTCGTCGTGGAGAGGTAGTAGAGACAGGAACATTAGATGAGCTGCGGCATTTGACCCGCTCGACGATCACGCTCGTGACTGAAGGAGATGTATCAGAAATCGCCAAGGTTCCCGGTGTCCATGATTTTGTTCAAAAGGATGGGAAAGCGACTTTTTCCGCTGACAACGAAGCAATGAATGAGATATTGATCGAAGCGACCAAATTGCGAGTCAAAAAAATTGAATCTGTACCGCCAACGCTAGAAGACTTGTTCTTGCGTCATTACGAAGGCTGATTGTCGGAACGGAGGAAAATAGAATGAATGAAAAATTTGCTCGCTGGAGCGTACTGTTTGTTCAATACGTAAAACGTGATTGGAAAAAAATAATTGTTTGGATTTTAGGATTAGGGTTGTTTTCGGGTGCTTTCGTTCCAGCCTTTGAGGAGATCGGTAAGGGCCAAGGGCTTCTAGGGATGTTTGAAACGATGAAGAATCCAGCCATGATCTCAATGGTGGGACCGACCCCGATTAAAGCGGGAGCAGACTATACATTAGGTGCGATGTATGCACAGGAAATGTTGCTGTTTTGCGGCTTGTTTGCAATGATCGTTTCTGCGCTGCATGTAGTCAGTCATACGCGGAAAGAGGAAGAATTAGGCTTGACCGAATTGGTTCGTTCTTTTCGTGTGGGGCGTCAAGCGAATTCTTTAGCAGTAATTACTGAAACGATTCTGATCAATCTGTTATTAGGTGCTTTTATTGGCGGAGTTATGGCTAGCTTCGGTGTGAAAACGATCGATATGGACGGGGCCCTCTTATTTGGGGCTTCAATTGCAATGGCAGGGATAATTGGCGGAGTATTGGCGCTGGTATTGTCTCAGATCATGGTAACTTCGACCGGTGCCACAGGCTCTACACTAAGTGTTATCGGGCTACTGTACATTGTACGCGCTGGAACAGATGTGTCTGATGCGGATTTGTCTATGTTCAATCCGATGGGCTGGACCTATCTGACTTACCCATTTACGGAAAACAATTGGATGCCTATATTTGCGGCTTTGATTTTCAGTGTTGTTTTGACGGTGCTCTCCTTTATTTTGGAAGGATACCGGGACATGGGGGCAGGCTATCTGCCGGAGCGAGAAGGACGGGCAAACGCTAAAAAATCATTACTTTCAGTACCAGGCTTGATGTTCAAAATCAATAAGGGGGTAATGATTGGTTGGCTGATTGCGTTTGTTGTTATGGGGGCTGCTTATGGCTCGATTTATGGAGATATGCAGGTATTCCTTGGAGGCAATGAGCTGATGAAGCAAATGTTCACTCAGTCAGGTGTTTCTATCGAGGAATCCTTTACCGGAACGATCATGATGGTGATGATCGGCCTTGTAACGATCTTACCAATTGTCATTGTCAATAAACTGTTTGCAGAGGAAACTAGACTGCATCTCAGTCAATTATACGCAACAAAAGTGACTCGCGGAAAGCTTTACTGGACCACTATCAGCTTAGCAATTTTAGCTGGATTGCTAGGTGTCGGGCTGGCATCAGCTGGTTTAGGAGGCACGGCAATTGCTGCAATGGAACAAAAATCTACGATGGAACTGCTAGACTTTTTAGCAGCAGGCTACAATTTTATGCCAGCGGTACTATTTTATATCGGATTAGCCGCATTGGCTTTAGGCTGGCTGCCTAAGCTAGGGAAAGTAATTTATGCTTATCTTGGTTATTCCTTCGCATTGAACTACTTCGGAGGAATCCTTGATCTGCCAGAGTGGTTTTCGAAAACCGCCATTCAAAGCTGGATTCCTAGAATGCCGATGGAGGAGTTTGACGGAACCGTATTTGCAGTAATTACGGTAATCAGCATCTGCTTCCTGCTGGTCGGTTATCTTGGGTATAAGAAACGTGATTTAGTAGAGGGCGCTTAGTCTCAGACGGATAAGCTTTCTTAAATTCAAAAATCCCTGTCGTGGCTTCTAGTCAGACAGGGATTTTCTTATAGGGTTAATTATTGTTCACAATCTTCTGTATCTCTTCCGCCAACTGACGAATCACGTTCGGCGCGCTGTTACGGAAATCATCAATGAACGAACCAGAAGTACTATCAACAGTACCGACTTGTTTATTCATGATATCAAAAATAGCGAGGGTCTTATCTTCGAGCTGCCATTTGACTTTCCAGTAGGGACCTTCCAGATCACCATCAAGGATTTGCTGGCTGTTATCCAGTACGGCTTGGCGGATGACTTCTTCTTCTGTGATGTCTTCGTCTTTTTCTTTAAAGTAGTTTAGTTTTTGTTCGACTTCATACATATTTTCGGGAACTAATGAATACATGGTTTTGACTCCTTTTCTCGCATTTTAGCAAGAGTTTATCTTCTTCTGTTATACTCAAATTCCCTCAAATCTGCAAAGAAAAACCCTTATACCGCAATTTTGGTATAAGGGTTCACACGTTCTATTCCCGCCAATATTCAGGGCGCATAAATTCCTCACAACAGCGTACGGTTCCAGAATAATCTGTAATCGGGAAATCAGAGCGCAACGCTTGAACCATCCAAGCATCTTCTTTGCCCTTTTCCACGGGATAAGGCGCTTGATAACCGATTGGCAGTGCAGGCTTGAAGCCATGCTTCGGATAATATTCGATATGCCCCAAGACAAAGACGAGATCGACTTGTCTCATTTTCAAGAGCTGCAAACCTTCTCTGATCAGCAGCCCGCCGATTCCCTGCTTTTGATATTCAGGAATAACGGCTAAAGGACCAAGAATCATGACAGAAAGCTGCTCTTGATTCGTGATCGTTGCCTTCGTAAACAGGATATGTCCGACAGCCTCATCATCCGCAAATGCCAACAAAGATAGCAGTGGTTTGGCAGTCGGGTCTGCCAGCAGCTTCTCCGTTAAGTCTGCTTCATCTACTTCGCCAAATGCTCGTTGTTCTACTTGATAGATCGTTTCGTTGTCTTCTTTAGTTGTTTCTCGAATCGTAAGTTTCATTGTCTTGCTCTCCTTAGAATGAATTTTTCATCTGAATTAAGAGCAAATCACCGATAATAAACACAAGTTAGTCAAACAAAAGCCTCCTTTGTTTTGATAACTTCATTATAGGAGAAAACGCTTGCTACAACAAGCAGAGATAAGTCTCCTGTAGATGGACTTCCACTGAACAACCTATGATTTCTACCGAACATTATTCTCCTGATCATCCTTATCGGGATACTTTCCGACATCCCGTTCGAAGACCCGCAGCCATTTCTGGAGCCAAGTGATCTTTAACCCAAACTCATGAGCGTTTTCTAAAATGGAGCCGATCTCATACACGATCAAGAGCACCGTCCAGAACAAAGCCACATTAATCGGTAAGGTGATGCCTACGATTGGCGCGACCTTGTCCAATGCAGCTGCGCAGATAATGGTGGAAAAAGTGATGAATTTGGTAAATAAACCAAAGAGATTGATTGAGGATACCCATGTATGGCTCCTTAATGCTTTGATGTAGCCAGTGAAAAGATCTAAACCCACCATCGTCAGGAAAACGCCCATCAGCGGCACGCTTCCTCCTAGTAACGAATGGATCAATGATTCGATTGATACGAGTGCTAAAAGATGCATGTACATCCCTTCCTTCTTAAATGATTGAATCAACACCTGCGATTTCACTCGCAGGTGTCAGTGGAAATTTGTTCCCTACGCAGTATTAGGTTTTCAAGGATCGGATTTAATCGCGAAAAAGGTTATTCCCGCGGGAGATTTGGAGGCTCCTCCTTATTGCGGTTCGTCCTGCTAAAGAATCGTTTCAGCCAGCCTTTTTTCCTGTTGGTTGGTGCAGATACAGGCTGTTCTTGTGCGCTAGAAGTCGGCAGAACGGTCTCCTGTTCGTGTTCCTTAAGCGTTGGACAAGTAAGTTCTACTTGCGGGAAAGCATCTTTCTCCACCTTTACGGGTGTTTCCGTTTTTTCCATCTTCGCCACTTCTGTAAATGGGTGTATAAGCGTTTGCTTTACCGAACCCAATAAAGGAAGAGTAGGGGAGGACAACCGTCCTTTTTCTTTAGGCTGATCTACTTTTTCCTCCGTGACTTCAAAACAGCGCACTTCTTCACAGGTTGGTTCTTGAGCGGATTTGCCATAATAAGTAAGTCCTTTTGTCTCATGTTCTGGATCAAATATTAAGGTATCGATAGTGGTCACGACTTTTGCGGTCACGATAGAATCAAATAGGTTTACGCCGTTTTCTGTACAAATATCTAGTTTTGTTAGTAGTTCGCAAGCTTCTTTGATCTTTGGTACCGGCAGGTCAGGATCGAGACCTTTATATTTCCAGTCATGCGTCCCGCCATCACCTTTTCCAAAGGTTACGATTAAATCCTCGGTCATTGTTTTTTATCCTTTCTTTGATTATTTTTTCTGCGTAGGTAGTGAGTATCAAGGTTCGTTGGTTTCTTCGGGACGGGCAAGTGAAAATAGGGAACGGACTTTTGATACGACTTTTTCACCGAAGCTTCTTTGAGGCGAGACTCTTTGTGGAAGAACTTTCGAACTCAATGTTTTCCACTCCGGTGCCATAAAGTAGTCTTCAAAATAATGGAAGAAGCGTTTCATGGTGCGTGTCGCCTTGGTATTCATAAACAATTCACGGACAAGATCCTTCAGAAAGTGATCAAACTCCGTCGCCCCCAGCTGGTTGCGGACCTTGAGAGTCAAAATATATTGGATCGTGACACTGCTGTTTTGTGTGGCTTGATAAAAATTCGTGATACGGGTTTCCAGCGTTTTCGGTTTTAAATTGAATAGCTGCCGGAACGACAGGGGTTGAATCTGCATCATGGGTTCTCATCCTCTCTTTTTAGTAGAGGAAGGCGGCAGCGCTACCGCGATTCCTCAAGCGTTGATTTAGAAAATAATTCGTTCAGTCGTTTCGACATACTTGGCGGTTTCCACAGTGTGGAAAAGTTCCGCACCATCTTTCTGACAAAGCTTCACGTCGGTCATTTGTTCTAACAGACCTTTGATTTCTGTGTCTGTTTTCAGCGTATTTGGATCTTTAAAGCTCCAGGTGTGATTCTTTCCGAAGCTGTTTTTAAAGGTTGCGACGATTTTTAGCATGTAGTTTCTCTCCCTTCGTTATTTGGTGTAACGTGATTGGCTGGTTAGGACGACACCGTACAACTCGCTGCCTTCAACGGCTAAACCTTTCATGATTTCTCCTAGTTCAAGGACTTTTTCCTCGCTTGGCTCTTCGATCACATTTGAGAAGGTGATCTTCTCGATTTTTTCTCCGCCTGCGACGATCTCTACTTGTAATTTGTTTCCGATGTGTTGAATCATTGTTATTGCCTCCTGTTTGATTTTTTTGTTCCGGCCGGTGACTAAAAGATAGCGGATTTTCAAAAAAGACACGAACCGCAATTTCGATCAAAATCCTCAATTTCGAATGTTTCGGTCCTAGAAACGTTGAGTTGTCGTTTCAGTCACTCGAATTTGCCCCTTTTTCGAAAGAATTCGCGTTTGACATTAGTAAATGAAAAGAGGTATGCTTAAGAATTTTGGCATTATTTCTTCGGTCGAGGATAAAAAAATAATCTGGATGAAGAAGTCATCCAGACACAAGGCATATTATTGCCAGTTTTCCCAGTGAAGTTTTTGTGGTTCATCTTCTAAGCGCTCATAGTAATGGAGAAAGCGTGCACGCTGGTACCGTCGGTGGATTTCTCCTCTCCGAGTGACGAATTTTTCCAGTAAGGGGCGTTTGGCTATGCTACGGGCAAAAGCGGTTTTCGGAAATGTCAGATAGTCGATAGGGCGATTCCCATCCATCGTAAAATGGAACTTCTCCTGGCGAATCGCTGCTAGGATACTGCAGGCAAGCTCTCCCCGCAACAATGCATAATACCGTTTAACAGGGCTCGTCAGCTTGATCCCGTTCAAGAGCTGAATGTAGTGCAGCCCATCAACACTATAGATATTGTCGATTTTTAGTGGATTGACCCACACACTATGGGTTCCTCCCTCCAAAGGGCAGAGTGAAAAGTAAGGACACGCCCAAGGAATTTTGTACTTGCCGAAGTAGCCGGTATCCTTTAGGACAGAACAAAGTGTGTTGTAATCAGGAAAGTTGTGAGCCAAGGCAAATTGCTGCAAAGTAACTGTAGCTGTTTGACGATTAATAAAGATCTCATTCTCTGCAATGATCAATACACCCGGTTGATCAGGAAGCGGAATGATACAGGAAATCTCCTGCACCATCAAGGGATCGAAAGCCTCCGCACTATAACGGAAATCATCCCAAGCTTTTGTTCGAGTTCTATAATCCAAAAGTTCCTCAAAGCTAATTTTATTCATGTTACATCCCCCTTATTTTCATTTTGTAAAGCGCTTACTTGTTGTTTCTACTAAAACTATAGAATAGCCAGTGAGAATGTAAAGAACGTTTTTAAGCGATAAAAGAAAATAAAACGAAAAAATAAATTATATGTGCTTTTTTATAAAAAGATGAAAATTAAATTTAATATTATTTTTTTACATTTAAAGCACTGTGTTTTCAACAGGAAAGAGGCATCTTCTCAATGATCTAGAGAAGATGCCTTGTTTTATATGTAAGGTTTTTGTTTGATATAAATGTTATTTGCAGGTAAATTGTTACATAGTTTGATTAAAACCATGAATAATATTCTTTGTCACAAACGATTATCTAATAAAAAAGTGAACTGATTTGATTTAATTATAAGATATCGCTTAAGAATAATCAATATATAGTTTTAAATTATTAAAAAAAGATACTTATAATAATTTGGTAATCTGTGATCACTTAATAAAAAGTTAGAAAGGGAGCGAAAGTACGCAAAGTGATGAACTATTTGCCGTCAATTAAGCCGTCAGGAGGAAATTTTAATGCGCAAGGGAGAAAACATTTATAAACGAAAAGATGGTCGTTGGGAAGGGCGATACAAAAAAGGGTATAAAACCAACGGACAGATTAAATATGGTTACATATATGGAAAAACATTTCAAGAGGTTCGAATCAATCTCTACACTCTGAAGGCTCATTATCATACGCAGCTAGAAATTTATGGAGATTCGTGTATTCCTTTTAAAGAATGGGGGAAAAGCTGGCTGCAGGAAATTCAAACTGAAGTTAAACCAGCGACATATAGTTCATATCACTATAAATTATCGACTTATGTGTTTCCACTTATAGGAAAACTTTTTCTAAATGAATTAACTGTAGATGAAGGTAAAAGACTCGTTCAGCAATGGACGGAACGGGGGTTGAAGCCTTCAACGATGCAGGTGATCTTAAGAATCACCAATAAATGTTTGAACTACGCGAAAGAGAAAAATAAGTTGAAGGAAAATCCTTTCTTAGAATTAAAGCTACCAACAAGGCATACACAAAAAATCCGATCCTTAACAAGAAATGAACAGCACAAACTCGAAAAAGTCGCATTAAAAGAGAAGAAGGACGCAGGACTGCCAACGTATCTAGCACTATACACAGGACTAAGAATCGGGGAGATAGCTGCCCTGCGCTGGAATGATATTGATTTTGATCGTAATTTGATACAGGTCAATCATACCTATCAACGAATCGCCCTTGCGTTAAACGATCAAAAAACACAATTAGTCATTGGATCAACGAAAACGAACTCTGGAGCGCGCACCATCCCAATGGGTAAATCTGTTCGGAAAGTCCTCATGAAGCATCGACGCAAATCAAAAGGAAGCTTTGTCTTTTCGGTGAACAATCATCCAATAGAACCAC
This sequence comes from Enterococcus sp. GPZ-007, assembly GCF_059374735.1. Lineage (NCBI taxonomy): Bacteria > Bacillati > Bacillota > Bacilli > Lactobacillales > Enterococcaceae > Enterococcus > Enterococcus sp. GPZ-007. The sequence continues at coordinate 20,189 of NZ_JCAFYN010000040.1, forward strand.
GCTTGTTAACCTATCATTTCCATCAGATTCGAAAAAAATGCGGATTGGAAGAGGTGCATTTTCATCAATTACGGCATACGTTCGCTACTCGTTGCCTTGAAGCTCAGAGTGATATCCTGTCCGTTAGTTCACTTCTTGGACATGCATCGACCAAGTTGACATTAGATACGTATGCGGATTCGATGCTGGACCAACGAATAGCTGTGATTACTCACATGGAGACGGCACTTAGAAAGTCTGCCTAATGAACTAAATTTTTTTGAAATACCCGATAATATGCCCTACCTCTTTTTGCCTTAAGGTAGTAAGCGCTTACTCGTTCTGTCCTTTTTTTAAAACTTATTATCCTCTAATAAATATCGAAAAAAAATTAGTCAGGATTTGTAAAAATTCACAAACTACACTAAACGCCGTCAATTCCCGTCAAAACAAGTTGTAAACGTTGATGTAACAGTGTTTTCCTGACAATTCATGGTTTTAATCAAACCTAGTAAATAATTCTTGAATTATCACAAAAAAGTAGGGTTGATATACCTTAGTTTAATATCAAATGTACAACATGTACATTTCTGATATAGCAAAATTAAATTATTTTAAGGAGAGAAAAGAGATGAATAAGAAGAAATTAGTAACAGGATTGTTAAGCACAGCATTCATTGGTGGAATGTTAGTCACAACAGCATTGCCGGCAAACGCCGCCGAGTACAAAGCACATTCAAATGGTTCCATTAAGTTTAAATCGGGAGGATTAGTTGAGCCTCCGATTGATCCGCCAATTATTGATCCACCCGTTAAACCAACAGGAGATATTGGTCTATTGTATGTTCCAAAAGAGTTCAACTTTGCGGAAACTGCAGTCCCTACATCTGTAGTTACTACAACAACGGTAGTTCCAATTGATACAAACTGGGAAGGTAGTCCGGCGTTAGATACAGGTGGATCAGCTGGGAGTAATACGACAACGAAACATTTCGCGGTAGGAGATGTTCGTGGTAAACGTGCGGCGGGTTGGAAATTGGAAGCGAAATTAACAGATGACTTGGCAGTTAGTCCGACTAAAAAATTAGATGGCGCAACAATTACAATGAATCAAGGGATCAATGGATTAACACCGACTCCATCACCAAACCCATGGATTTCAACACCTACAACTCCAAGTGCCACAGCGCATACACCAGATACTGTGACTACATCAGTTACATTGAGTACAACAAGTACATTGATCATGAGTGCTTCGGCAGAAACCAATCCTGGCGATGCGGATGGTCGTGGTGAAGGTTATTGGCAGGGTGAATTCACTAATATAAACTTGAATATTCCGCAAGTTCCAATGAACAAAGTACTTGCAGATGAACAATACGCTGGTACCATCGACTGGACATTAACAGACGCAATATAAAAAGATAAGACAGATGAAAAATAGGTTGAAGATAGCGTCAATTATTTTCAACCTATTTCTTTTAAGAGGAGTCCTGATGAAACAGACAAAAGTATTATTAAGCCTATTGATATGTTTGCTAAGTCTTTTTGGCGGATCAGCGTTTGCTGAGAAGACGAGTGAGACACAAGCGATTACTGAAAACGAAAAACGCGCTGGTTTTACAGTGCAGGCGGTATTGCCGGAAAATCAAATAAATGATCGTATCAGCTACTACCATTTATTGGTACAACCTGGTGGAACGCAAACCGTTGAAGTAAAGATTTTCAATAATTCAGCGGAAAAGCAAACCTATCAAATAGAAGTCATTCGAGCAGCCACCAATAAAAATGGATTGATCACCTATGATGAACGGGATAAACCTGCGGATAAAAGCATGCAGATGCCAATCACCGATATGGCTAAACCGAAAAATGAGGAAGTCAGTGTCGAAGCAAATGCAGAAGGCAAAGCGGAGATTGACATCAACGTTCCAGCAGAACCCTTCCCAGGTATCTCTTTAGGCGGCATTCGTATTTCGTTGAAGCCTGAAAAAGAGGAAGAATCCGAACAGGGAATGTCGGTAAAAAATACCTATGGCTATGCGATTGGCATGACTTTGACGGAGGATGAAAATAGTCCAATCTATGGCGAGACAGAGTTAAAACTAGAATCTCTAAAACCAGAAGTCGACTATGGGAGTAAGGTTTTGGAGGCTTTGATCCAAAATCCTCATCCAGCAGCCATGCAGAAATTGGAAGCTGAGGGAAAAATCACCAAAAAAGGCAGCGATAAGGTGATTGCGAAGCATTCAATCAAGAATGTCAAAATCGCACCGAACTCTGTCTTTCCTTTCCAGATTGATTGGGGCATGCAAGAGGTCGCGGCTGGGGAGTATACCTTTACTGGAAAAATCAAGGGTGAAACAAAATCTTGGGATTTTAAAGAGGACTTCACGATTACACGAGAAGTGGCTAAAAAGATGAACAAGCAAACAGCCTTTCGTGTGTTTATCCCTGAATGGTGGACGACAGCATTCTACGGCTTGATTCTATTGACTGTGATTCTTGTGCTGTTCTTAGTGATGCGTCTCATCAAGCGAAAGAAAGCGAGGGAGGGAGACGAGTGAAGAAAAAAATCGGGTTTTATATAGCCACCGTGCTATTTTGCCTAAGTGTCAGCTGTGTTTCCGTGTTGGCCGTAAGCCATGAAGGGCAATCGCCAGTTGGTGTGGGCTTTTATGATCCAACGAGTAGTACAACAGAACCAACGGACACCACGACTACCACTTCAACTACTAGCTCAAGCAGTTCAAGTAGCAGCAGCTCTACATCAGACTCAAGCTCTACTGTTGAGTCTAGTAGTAAAGGACAAATTTTGCCGATAACAAATACTCGAGGTGGAAGCAGTGGTGGAGGTTATTGGGAATATATTACTGATACTGCTGGCAAAGTCTTGCCACGAACAGGGGAGTTTATCAGTAACAATCTAGCTTTGATTGGTATGGCGATGGTTGTTCTTGTTTTCTTCTATTTGGGAAAGAATAGGAGGAAGAAGGTATGAGATTCTTGAAGAAAAGATTTGCGAAGGTTAGTTTATTGTTGTTGTTTGGGAGCGTTGGATTTAGTCAAGATGTTCTGGCAGCTCCGCCTATTAGTTTTACTAAGGAACTGGCACTTGATTTTGATATAAAGTTTCCAGACGGAACAGCCTATAATGATGCACAGGTTCTAGTTGATATTCAAGACCACTGCAGGCTTCCCGGATACAGCATCACAACACGCGTTCCGAATCTATCCGTTACGCCGATAAATGGAAATTACTATCATAGTTATGGGATGTTCGATATTGGGAACTGGTATATATACCCTTCAGGTTCGCAAAGAAACTTTGCCTATCTGTATTATACAAATCTTCGGGTCTCACCCAAAAAAAATATTAAGTCACTTTCTTTAGGAGACGTAAAAACATTTCATTCGGATGGTGTGCAGTATGAGGATGGCTGGGGTTCTATAAAGGCAACAGAAGATAAGGATTACCCTTTGTCCGATCCTAATGATAAATTTACAGATTTAGGAAATGGAACGTACGTTTGGAAAGAAGCTAATTTTTTATCGGCTGTGAACAATCGACCGACTGTAGAATTTGCTTCTATTCAAATGGGAGGGGGGTTCTTAGTTAGTCATGGAGTCTATCACACTACTTCAACAGACCAATCGGGAAAAAAAATAAACTTTGTTGTAACACCTTATCAGATAAAGGAGAATTATGTTGATAAATCTGGTATGAAAATTACACCACCGCCAGGGTTTACACAGGGAAAATTAACGGATTCAAACGCGGAACAATTTACGTATACTCTGACGGGGTTACCTACTAGTTATACGACGGGTGGAAAAAATTACAAGTTGAAAGGTTCCTATAAAGGGGCAACAATGCCTAGCACCTTGAATTCAAACACTCCACCCAGTGTCACCATTGATTACGCTGATTCTAGCGTTTTGGATTTTAATCTAGAAAGTCAAATTACTGCCGTTTATGCTCAACAAGCTAAGTTAACTGAAAAGTATGTGGATGAGTCAGGCGCACAAATTGATCCAGCTTGGGATCCTAGTACACCTTTGGATACAGACTTAGGTGATCCATTTACAATTCCACAAACTCTTGGAGATATTAAAATTGATAGTGGTGGAAAGGCATGGGAGTATATTGGATGGAAATATAATTATGAGCCTGTGGGAACGAAGAGAACTACACCTACAACAAATACAATTAATGCACATACTTCAATAGAATACATTTATAAATTGTCAGAGACAACAGCAACTTTAGATTTAACACCTAGTCCCAAGGTCGTTAACAATAATAGCACTGTTTCTTGGACGTCACGTCTTACAAATACAGGAAGTGCGCCATTAAAAGATTTAGTTCTAAAAACGACTTCTAACTGGTCTGCTGACTTAACTGCTCCTAGTGAAGTAATAGTGACCCCTGCCGGAAGTTCTCCACAAACTATTACACTTGCGTCGGGAGATTGGGTGAATGGGGTTAATCTGACAGGAATCAATATTCCGAATGCTGGACCGAATAACTATGCGGACATTACCTTCACGACCACTGCTTCTGGAGCAGTGAATCAAGTGTTGCCTGCAGAGATTGAAGTCGCGGGCAATATTCCGACTCCAATAACAGCGGAGAACTTTGTCCGTATTGATGATCCAGATGAGCCGAACTTGGAGCCGACTGGCAATGCTGGTTTGATTAATATTCCCGACTTCCGTTTTGGAGAAGTGGAAGTGAAACCATATGCACATACAAAAAAACTTGATAAGTCAGCGTATCAAACTGCTGGCTACACACCTTACATTCGCTTCATGGACATGGAAAGTACAGGTGGTTGGGGCTTAACGGCGAAGCTTGGTCAGTTTACAAGCGGAACCAAAACGTTACCAACGACTACGGCTATTAAGTTGAAAAATGGCGTTTTGATGGAAGTTATCAATTATAACAAGCATAACGAGAATTTTAACTATGTTGGTTTAGCAGGAGCAACAAGTATTCCTTCTGATAATACGACGGTCGCATTGACCGATGGAACTATGCAAGGTGTCTACCAACTGGAATATGATATCAACAATGGTGTGGAGCTAGAATTAATGGCTCATTCTGGTATAGCCGGTCTGTCGTACGAGGCGAAGATGGATTGGACATTGACCACAGCACCATAGGAGATGCCAGTCCAACTTTTCGCAGTTTGTTGAAGTTTGATATGAATACTTTTTTTTCATCAGAAATCAACGTATGCAGAGTCTTAGTTGGATGGTATACGGCGTGAGAAACAAACTGATTTTTGTCAAAAAATCAATTCCTTATTACGAACAAGGAGTGGGTATCTATGTACAATTATGTATGGCTGTCTGCGGGAATGGGTGTGCTTGCTTTAGTGCTGGCAATCTTTTTCTTAGTCAAAGACCTGAGTTTTTGCGAGCAGACACAACAGAAAAAAGTGACGTATCTGATCGCGAATTGGGGCATGTTTCTCTTAGCGATCGTCTGGATCGGGTTGAGCATCAGTCTTTATATCCTGATCCAAAATCAATTAAACGGGTAACCAAGGCCGCTCGATTTTTCGGGCGGTTGTACATATTAATCGATAAAAACGAGGTGGAAAATGAATCGAATCGTGATCTTAACAAAAAATATTTCTGTCGAAAGCTATTTACAGGAACAGCTACAGAAATTGAACTACGAAGTGTTGGTGTCTGTCTCTAGTTGGGAGAACTGGGAGAATTCGGGGAAGATCGATCCGTTCTTGAAGTCCTTTCAATGGATCTTTTTGAGCGAGACAATCTCTGATAATCAAGCACGAGAGTTTGGGGAACAATTTCGTTCAGACTGTTTAGTGCGAATCGTTGGGGAAGAACCTGCTGAAACAGTGATTTCTGAGTGGCATGAGTGGCATATTTCAGACTGGGTATTAGCGGAGGCCTCTTTGGAACGACTGAGAGAGAAGCTGAGCCACAAAACCTTGGTCCATCAAGTCGAGTTTTCCAATGGGAATCTCATTTATGGCGATCAGTCGTTATCCGATTCTAGGAAAAAAGCTTTTCCCTTATACTTTTCAGATGTTCACTTCACGAGACTTGAAAAGGAAATCATTCATCGGTTAGTCGCGGCGAAGGATTTGACCTTGGCTAGAGACGAGCTTTGTCATGGTTGGCGGTCAAAGAATCAAAATTCTAAATTGAGTCAATTATCCTCCTCCATCACCAGAATCAGAAAAAAAGTGATGGAAGCCTACGGAATTGAAGACGCGGTGAGGACAATGTGGGGGGAAGGCTATCAATTGAATAGCTATTTCTATCACTGCCTGTTAAAAGGGGAATTTCGAAATCATCCACAAGGCGTCAGTACCTAAGAAGGAATTAGAGAGAAGGAATGTACATGAGTCAGATCCTATTATTTACTAAAAATCCATTGAATGAACAACCATTTGAAGAATGTTTGTATCAGTTAGGACACGAAGTTTTTACGACAAAAATGATGATCGATCTGTGTCTGTTGGAGAACGCCAATAATGAGTTTATCCGGATTTTCCACCAGATTATTCTAAGCGAAACGATCGCGAACGCGGAAGTCAAAGAACTTGTTAGAACACTAAAAAACTTCTCGATCCCGATATTCCGAAAATCTGATGAAGTTTTGAAAGAAGCCGATTTACACGAATGGGAAGAACTGGGTATCAGTGATTGGATCGAAAGCTGACCATCTATTGAAGTGCTTAGAGAGAAGCTTAGCTGTGACAACGTCAGAAATGAAGGCAAGCTGATCTTTTTGCCGAAAACAGAAGACAAGCGATCATTGTCCAGTCTCAATTTGAGCAGTGGTGAACTGAAGCTCTTCCGGATTCTCTATCAGCAGCAAAAGCAAACAATCTCACGAGAAGAGCTGTGCCTACGCATGTGGAATAAAGACAAAACCAACTCCAGCATGTCCCAGCTATCTGTGATGGTGAAGCATTTGAAGAACAAGCTGGCAGGGCAGAATGTTATTGGCCCAATCATTGAGACCTGTTGGGGCCAGGGGTATCGAATGCATGGGGCGGTATATGAGCAGATTTATGTAGATTCGGCAGAGTTTAAGTATGGAAATGAATGAGGAAAATAGAGTTGAAGCACCTAGGCTGTCCCTTGTTTGAGGAGAGTAGGTGCTTTTTCTATATCTTTAACATTATCAAATTTGCGAACAGATTTTTTGTTGCGAAAAGCAAATTTTTAATTTATGAGTATATTTATTGTAGAGATAATATGGGGATAAACCGAATTAGAACGTAAGGTTTTTATGCTATAATAACCATGAAAATAGAGAGGTGAATCTTGATGAACAATTTGCTTATTAATAGATTGTTTTCCCAGAACACTCTAAAGGATATGACTGTTAATCAAAATAGCCCTATTCTAAATAGTTGCATCAAAAAGCATAAGGATAGTTTTGATGGAGATAATAATAAAACAGCTATCTCGTATTTATATAAATATTCAGGAAAAGAATATAGAAACGAGTACTTTTACAAGAATACATTACTAAATAAATTGCTTATTGGTAGACACAGTTTAAATACTACGACAGCGTTAACAGAGCTAAATATCGGAAAGTCGAAAGCAGATTTTGTGCTCATAAACGGCAAAGCTATAGTTTATGAAATAAAAACAGAACTTGATAATCTAGATAGATTGGATAATCAAATAAAAGATTATTACAGGGCTTTTGATCATGTCTGCATAGTTACTAGTAAAAAGCACTTAAATAAGGTAATGGAGAAGTATGAGGATACTGGAGTGGGAATTTGTGTTCTTACAGAACGGGAGACAATTAGTACTAGGAAAGAAGCTATTGAGAATAGAGAACATTTAGAACACAATAGCATATTTAAAATGTTACGAAAAAAGGAATTTGAGTCCATTTTATTGAAGTATTATGATTTTTTACCTAAAACGAATCAGTTCGAATATTATCGAGAATGCTTCAAATTTTTTGAAAAAATTCCAATTGAATATGTTTATAAAGAATCATTAGTTTTACTAAAGAAAAGAAATCGAGTGGCTAATCAAGAGAAATTTCTTAACGAGGTACCTTATGAGTTAAAAACACTTGTGTATTTTTCTGAGTACAATGACTTAGAATACGATAGGTTAATAAAATTTTTAAATTATCATATTGAGAAGGAGGAAGAAAATGTACTTTCCTTATCTAAGAGGTAAACAGTACGAGTTAATTGCTTTAAAAGAGCTATTGATGGAGGGACTGATTGGAGAAAAAGTAATTCCAATTATAGAACCAGTGAAGGAATCAACTCAATTTACAAAAATAATTGAATGTTTTGCTGCTAAAAAAAATTTGCTTGGAATAATAAAAAATCCAGAAGTAGGAAGCTACAAGAAAGAAGAAAATAATCAGAGAACTCTTTTTTCAATAAAGAAGACTTATATGGACGCAATTTTAATGGATAATGAAATTGACGAAAAAATATTTGATAACATTGAAACAGAGAAGTTTTCATCCATTTTTAAACGGCCAGACTCGATCAAATTAATCGATCAGTTAAATAGTTTAGAGCTTCGACCAAAATATACCTTTGTACCTGATGACAGTAGGTTCAAGAGAACATTGGGTGAGTTTGATAAGGTAATACTTAGAGATAACTTTACCAAGCAAAAGAGAAATGCGGATTATTTAAAAGTATCAAAAGATAAAGATGGAATTCCTGATGAATTCTTTTCTGATGACCATTTATATTTTAAGAGTGATGGATATGTAGGATTTTCAGATTATTCTATTATTGGAGAAGAATACTTAGAAGCTGGTTTTGCTCCTGTAGCTGTGGCAATTCATATTGTTTATTTTGATGATTCCGATGTTTTGCGTGTTAAGCATTTTGTGTCAGACAGCAATGACGATATTAAGGATATAGCTAGAAAATTTGGTGAGGCTTTAGAAAAGCTAGTGAATTGGTACGAAGAAAATAAAAATGATATGCATTTGACAGAAGGATTGAGTCAGTTGATAAATCATTTTCATTTAGGAACATATCCGGGCTTAGGTGTTGTTAAAAAATTATCATTGATGCATCATTTAGAGTTGGTTAATTGGTATCTCGAAGGGAAACCAGAATTATGATCTTCTGTGAAATGTGTTTTAGCGAATATTCAGAAATACGAGACATAATTAGGACTCTACAAGAAAAAGATGACTGTCCAACCTGTAAGAGTAAGAATGTGCATATATGCAATTCAGAATATTTAGATGCGGATACTTCTTACGGAAAAAAGGAAACGTTAGATGGGATACGGAATATTTTTAATGAGATCATTAGTATCTATTCTTTAAAAAGTAACCTTCCTGAAGATTTCCCAAAAGGAGAGTTGGAGATAGTTAAGGAGTCCTTATTTTATAAATGGAACATTTTTAATAAGGATAAAATTACCCCTGCATTGGTAAGAGATATTTTGATAGCTTTGTTACCAAATAAATATGAAAGCGTTCCCGAATTGTTTGATGAGTTGGTAGGCGTCAAGGAGCTATCACCAAGTGTGTATAATCATGATTTGCTAATATTGAAAGACAATAATTGGAATGAATTCACACATTCAATTAAATATGAAAATAGATTCCATAGTCAGCAAATAAATTTAGACAACTTAGAATTTTTTCTCTCGTTTTTTGAGGAGACCATTCCTGAGGGAGAAGAATTTTATAGATGTCGATTGAATAATGATGAACAGATTTTTGAAGAAAAAGATTTGAAAGCGCCTCCTGTAGGGGCCGCTTCAGCCGGCAGGCTTAATTCGGAAGGGATAAGTCGTTTGTATCTATGTAGTGAAGAGGAAACAGCAATAAGTGAAATAAGAGCAAGCAGACATGATGTAGTAACTATCGGAAAGTTTCGAGTGAACGAGAAATTACGTATATTAGACTTATCGAATTTTGATCAGATTAATATTCTATCTTCTTTCGGATATCGTGAGTTTCTAAAATACTACTTAAATATGGAGGCACTAAAACAAATTAGTGACGAGCTTGCCAGACCTGTAAGAAGTTCTGATAAGGCTAAAGATTACCTTGCTACACAATATATTAGCGACTTTGTAAAGAGTATTACTGGAGAAGAAAAATCCTCTTATCAAGGAATAAAGTATAGAAGTACTGCGAGTGAAACTGGTTACAATTTGATGCTATTTGTGGATGCAGAAATTGATTTAGTTAGCCAAGAAACAAAGTCAATCAATTACATCAAATATTTGTATGGTTAAAATGCATAGTGTCATTTATATATAAATTAGACATGGGAAACGAATGTTCCCAACTTATTTCATAGGATGTTTATTCCATACATTTACTAGAACAAACTTAAATTAAATAGTTACTATATTATCAAAAAAATAAAAAAGCCGTTCATTCTCAAAACTTAGTGTCTGAACGGCCTCCTTATTAAGTTTTCAATATAGACTATTACCTACAAAGATTAGAAAAATTTATGCTGTGTTTTTATCATACATTTTTAATCAAGCAGATTTGAATAATTCTAGATTTTAACTTTGTTAGCATTCAAGTTTCTATTTAATTTCAAATCGGGATCATTAAACTGATTAATAAGAATCTCTTCGACTTTTTCTATGTCAATCCTTTTTTCCTGCAACAATTCATCAAATAATGAGTTGAATTTATCTCTATTAGGAATAATTTTACTTTGATTGGCTCTATAAAAATCATGAACCATTACTAGTGCCTCTATATCAAAAAAAACTGGTAAGCAATTATCAATATTTTGATTTATAAAGTGTTTTTCCATGGTCTCCAATTGAGCTTCCTTAAATCTGTTTGAAATAAAAATATGGGCATGTAAATGCTTTTCGCTAGAATAGCTTTTTAAAAATTTATCTTTGTTCAAGCTATTAATATAATCTACAGCTTTCCTCTGTTCTGATTTATCTAACTCGTATCCAGTAGAAGATTTTGTGAATTTACAATCATAAGAACCAACAAAAAACTTTTCTTTATCTAAATAATTATATGAAAAAGAAATTAATCCTTCTGGAACAGCTTTTCCACTTTGCTCTTTTCCCCATTTTGTAGAGTTTACAAACATGTCTTTTAAGAGTGGAAAAACATCGTCTTCAAATATTTTATCATTATAAGAAGTGTCAATAGTCTCTTTCAAAAGAGCAGATTTAATACTACTATTAGCCGAGTCTGCAGCTTTAGAGATACTTGTTTGTACGGAAAAATTTAATTGTTTTATTTTATCAACAAATTCATCAATAAGGTCGTTTTCCTCAATTTCATGCAGATAGCCATAACCAATTGCTAGAATTCCCTTTTCATTTAAATTTTCTATCTCTTGTGGTGTCATCCCAAGACAGACTAATATGGTAGGTGTTAAAGTTTTGCCAATACGTCTTATTAGATGATGACTAGGAGAAATTTTACTTATCCAAAATTGCAAAGGTCCTTTGGATTCTAAGTAATCATTTTGCAGAGTTAAAAAATTAATTGTTTTATCATTGTGAGTGAGACTAGTTTTTTTGGCAGATTGATTAAAAATATGATTTAAAATTTTTTTTACAGACTGCTCAACTTTTTTTTCATTGATATCGTATTTTTCCTCTTTTTTTTCTTCAAGTTTATCAGCACCACATGAACATGAACGCTTTTCGTCGTAAATATTATTGCATTCTCCACATTCATAATAGATTTTAACCTCTTTTTTAATAATACCTGAACTAATTAAGTTAGTTCTTATTTCTATTTCATCTTGAGTGAAATTTTGAGAGTAAAGTATTCGCATTACATAATCAATTTTTGAACCCTTTCCTTCTTTAAAAATTAAACCAGAAATCGTTGATTTAAGAGGGAGTTTAACAAATTTTAGAAAACTTTGTTCAAACTCATCTTGCTCATCCGTGCTCATCTGACTGTCATCATAAGATAAGAAGAAATCCCCTGTTTCCAAGGTATTGATTTTGATTTTCTTTTTTTTACCTTTAAAGTGAATATTTAGATTGTTAATATCATTTAAACCTGTGAAATGAACAATATCATTTTCAATCAATTGGTTATAAGAGGGAAGTATGGATTCTCTTCTTTGAGTTAGATCAATTTTTGGTGAATACGTTAATCTAGAGTTATTTAAAGAAATCCCTGTAATAATAAAATCAGCCATATATTGCTCTTCTAAGTTTTTCAAATTAAAGACTTCCAAAATATCTGAATATTCCGCATTATTAAAAACAGATGCATCCAATTCCGAACATTCTGCAGAGAAGTTATTATTGAAATAATTGGTTAATAAGGTGTAGTATATTTTTTCTCTGCTTCTTATTTCTATGGTTTTGTTTTTGAAAGAGAACTTAATAAGAAATGGTTCAGGTTCTCTATTGGTAATGTTTTTTTCAAAGTCTGGAACTGTAAAAATATTTTTTTGTTTATGAAATTCGATGGTTATTTCCTTAGAGTTTTTGTTTAAGGAATAGCTATAGATTTTGTGTTTAGTTTCACCCGTATGCTTGTAAAGATAATCTATTAAGTGTTTTCTTTTTGCGTTAATATCTAATAATTGTTCGATCTTTTTTTGTGTTATTTTATTTTCTTTATACGTGTATATTTTCCCAGTTTTTCTAGTAAACCAATTATTTTCTGTGTATACATCCAACATAGAGGATGGTGTTCCCTTAAAGAGCTCCATCAATTGCGCTAATGTTGTCGAATTATTTCTATTGTCGATTAGGTTATAAAGTAGTTTTATTGGAGTCGCTTTTCGACTAGCAAATGAATCAAGCAATAATATCATTTTTTTTTCAGTGTTGCTTATTTTATCTAATTTATCAACAATATCATCTCTAGTGTCTTTAGGATTGATACTAACTACTAGAAGATGAGCTATTTCCTCTAACGCTGCCTTATTTTTTTTAAGGAGTACACTCTTTATTTGATTCAAAGACTTTTCATTAGTTATTGAAGAATGGTTAATGTTTAACCCTTCCCAAAAACTTGAATTGTTAATGATGGCGGTTTCATCTTTTTCGAAATTATAAGATAAAAAAGAGAATTCATTTGACATAAAAACACCTACTTATTACTTTTTTTGATATTATAACACATTTAAATAACATAGTGAATTGTTGTTAAGAAACAAAAAGTTATGTCGCTGAGAATAAATGATTATTAATAGTTTTTTTGACGCGGCACAAACTCTGGAATAACGATTTTATCTTTTTACTCAACGTAATTTAATGTAATATGACTAAGGTATTTTGTGTTTTTTCTTTGACAGTAAACGTTATCTATGGTAATTTTTTAACTATTCTAAATGGTCTAAATTTTTTTGGAGGTATAGTCATGACATTCAGCAAACAATTTGCAACTGAAGCTTGCTGTTGTTGTATGGTGCTTAAAAGCAGCATACCGTTTTGTCATGTCTATTAACTGCCCAATTTTCGATTATTTTGGATACCTGTATACCCGTTGATCGGGGACTTCTGGTGTCATCATAACGGAATCTCAAGGTGCTGATTAATAGTCAGCGCCTTTTTTTGTTATCTAAAATCGATTGAACACATGTTTAAAAATAAATACGAGGAGTGCAGCGATGATTATTGATTCTATTCAGGCAGCGATTGGGCATACCCCGCTGCTGCGATTCACCCACCAACAGTTTGAGGAAATTCCCACGGGCTCAGCGATCTATGCGAAGCTGGAATATTTGAATCCGGGAGGCAGTATCAAGGATCGATTAGGTGTTTATCTGATTGAGGAAGGTCTTGCGCTAGGCAAGATCAAAGAAAGTACGACGATTATTGAGCCAACAGCTGGTAACACTGGGATCGGTGTCGCGCTTGCCGCATTGGGTGCGGGCTTGTCTACGATTTTTGTTGTTCCAGAAAAATTCAGTTTAGAGAAGCAGGCGTTGATGCGGGCCTTGGGTGCGGAAATCGTCCACACACCAACAGCTGAGGGCATCAGTGGCGCGATCCAAGAGGCAAGGAGATTGCGTGAGAAAATTGCTGATAGCTATTTGCCTTTGCAGTTTGAAAATCCTGCCAATCCAGAAGCGTATTATCGTACGTTAGGACCTGAGCTGGTGGAGGATCTCGGAGCAGATATCACCAGCTTTGTAGCCGGAATCGGCAGCGGAGGAACCTTTAGTGGTGTGGCGCGTTATCTGCTGGAACGAAATCCTGCGACCCGCTTGATCGGTGTGGAACCTGAGGGATCAATACTGAATGGTGGAGCGAGTCACGGTCATGAGATCGAAGGGATCGGAGTTGAGTTTATCCCTGAATTTCTTGAAGGGCTGCCGGTTAGCGGATTTGCTGCGATCAGTGATGCTGAAGGCTTTGCGATGACGCGTCGGTTAGCCAAGGAGCATGGCGTATTGATCGGTAGTTCATCAGGCGCTGCGATGGTAGCCGCATTAGCTGAGGTTGCCAAACTGCCTGCGGGAAGTCAGGTTGTGACAATCTTTCCAGATGCTGGGGATCGTTACTTATCGAAGGAAATCTATTCTCGGGAGAATTATTAAATCGGTTTCCAGTAAGGAGGTTTGCCAACTCATGGTTATTATGATTTGGCAAAAAGCATGCGTGAAATCAGCAGTATGGTTTTGCATCAAGCAATTTACTGCTCACGTATGATTTAAGCCTTGTAGAAAAACACTGGAGGTGTGGCTGATTTAGCCTGAAATTGATAGACAGACTAAGAATAGAAAGAGGTTAATAGATATGGGATTGGAATTTATGCCGATCTTTGAAGAGTGGGCATTGGATTACGACGATGAGGTGAATGGGGGAAATCCTGAATATCAGGAAGTATTCGCAAATTACTGGCAAATACTTGATGAGATCACTGCGGCTTCGGGAGAGGTAGTGCTAGAGTTCGGCAGCGGAACAGGCAATCTAACGGAACAATTAGTTGCGGCTGGCAAGACCGTTTATCCAGTTGAACCTTCACCGGAAATGCGAAGGATCGCATCTGAGAAGTCCGCTTTGAGGGAAACGGATTTTCTCGCGGGCGATATGGAAAACGTTCCTGTACTGCCAGAGCAGGTAGACACGATCGCTTCAAATTTGGTCTTTCATCATTTGACCGCAGAGGAAAAGAAGCAAGCGATTGAACGTTATAGTCAGTTGTTGCCCGCTGGCGGAAAGATCGTATTTGGTGATACGATGTTCTTATCACAGAAGGCATATACAGACATTTTGGCGGCGGAAAAAGCAGCTGGTCGAGTCAGCTTAGCGGCTGATCTTGAACGGGAGTACTATCCTTTGATGAGTGAGTTGGAGGAGTACTTTCGAATGAATGGCTTCCAAACAAGGTATCGGCAAATGAATCGCTTTGTTTGGCTAGTCATCGCAGAAAAAATAATGGAGGCAGAATAAGATGAAAATGAATGTTGAAAGCTTTAATTTGGATCACACAAAAGTAAAGGCACCGTATGTCCGAGTCGCGGACAAGAAAACAGGGGCGAATGGCGATTTGATCGTAAAGTATGATGTTCGCTTGAAGCAGCCGAACCAAGCCTATATGGATATGGCAGCTTTGCACTCGTTAGAACATTTAACGGCAGAGCTGATTCGCAATCATGCGGACTATGTCGTGGACTGGTCACCGATGGGATGCCAAACAGGCTTTTACTTAACGGTTTTGAACCATGACAATATCAATGAGATTATGGATGTCGTGGAATTGACCATGAAAGATGTATTGAGCGCTACCGAAGTTCCAGCCAGCAACCCGGTTCAATGTGGTTGGGCAGCAAACCATACGCTAGAAGGCGCACAGGACTTAGCCAAAGAATTTTTAAGCAAACGTGATGAATGGAGCGTTGTTTTTGCGGATTAATGAGTTTCATATAGCTCTCCGCATATTTCGTTTGAGACACACTTAAAAGCTGATTGTATTCATTGAATAGTTCTCTAGATAGTTCTGAGAAATCAGGACTATCTTTTTTATGGTAGATAAAGTGGGAGATAAATAATAGAATAATGGTAGATAAAGGAAGTGAACGCTATGAAGCCAATATTTTCAGTAACAAATAGAATGCTGAATTTAATTGTTGAAATTACGCAAATAATTACGCGGCTGGAAATAGAACAGGAAAGAAATCTTCATTTGCGAAAAGAAAACCGGATACGTTCCATTCATTCATCGTTAGCGATTGAGGAAAACTCTTTGTCTTTTGAACAGGTGACAGATATCATCAATGGTAAAAGAGTTTTGGGGGCACCTAAGGAAATACGAGAGGTCCAAAATGCTTATGAAGTTTACGAACTTGTTTTCAAAATGAATCCATATTCAATAGATGATTTTCTTCAAGCTCATGGATTGATGATAAAGGATTTGGTGAAAGAAAGTGGGCACTTTAGAGATGGAGACGTCAGTGTTTACGATCACGCTGGAAATGTTGTCCATGTTGGTGCGCGACCACAGTTTGTATTCAAGCTCATTAAAGAATTATTTGAATGGGCAATGAATGATACGGTTCCTGATTTGATTAAAAGCTGTGTCGTTCATTTTGAAATTGAGATGATTCATCCGTTTTCAGATGGCAATGGACGTCTGGGACGATTGTGGCAGAATTTGATTCTTTCAAAATGGCAAAAAGTATTTGAGTGGATTCCAATTGAAACTATGATCTATGCGCATCAACAACGTTATTACGATATGCTTGAAATTGGAGACAAAGAAAATGATTCAACGAAATTCATTGAGTTTATGCTGGAAGTGATTCTTGAAACGATTTCTGAGTTTGGCGAAGAACGAACTACCGATAAACTGGTAGATATTTTGGGCGACAAAGCGATAGATAAATTGAACGAAAAAGAGATAGAATTTCTCAAAAAGATTTATCCTTATCTAAAGGAAAACAAAGGAATCGCCAATAGTAAAGCTGCTGAACTAAGTGGTAGACCGATTGGAACGACACGTCGCTATCTTTTAAGGTTAGTTGATCTAGGTGTCTTAAAAACTACTGGTGAAAATAAGAATCGAAAATATATATTACAGG